>NZ_BAAGQZ010000030.1:0-59680 GCF_054783215.1 Rhodococcus aerolatus
GCCGCGACGGGGAGCCCGCCGCCCCCCGCTGCCGGTGGTGCGGGATCGTCGAGCCCGCGTTCCGGTGCGCGGCCTGCGGCGGCCGCGGCCTGCGGGCGCGCATCACCGGCTCGGCGCGGACCGCCGAGGAGCTGGGCCGGGCCTTCGCCGGGGTGCGGGTGCGGGTCGCCGGCAGCGGGGACGACGGCGCGGTCGAGGTGCCCGACGACGTCGCCCCCGGCGAGCTCGTCGTCGCCACCCCGGGGGCCGAGCCCACCGTGCCCGGCGGCTACGGCGCCGCCCTGCTGCTGGACGCGTGGGCGCTGCTGGGCCGGGAGGACCTGCGCGCGGGGGAGGAGACGCTGCGCCGCTGGATGGCCGCCGCCGCCCTGGTGCGCCCGGCCGGGAGGGGCGGGCAGGTGGTGGTGGTCGCCGAGGCCGACCTCGCCCCCGTGCAGTCGTTGGTGCGGTGGGACCCCGTCGGGGCGGCCGCGGCCGAGCTGGCGGGCCGCGCCGAGGTCGGGTTCCCGCCCGCGGTGAGCCTGGCCGCGGTCGAGGGGTCCGCGGCGGCCGTGGCGGCCGTCGTCGGGGCCGCCGTCGCCGAGCTGGGGGACGACGCCCCCGGTGTCCTCGGCCCGGTCGACGCCCCCGACGGCCGGGAGCGCACGATGCTGCGCGCCGCGCGGGGGCAGGGGTGGCGGCTGGCCGCGGCGCTGGCCCACGCCCAGGCGGCCCGGACGGCCCGCAAGGACCCCGACCCGGTGCGGGTGCAGGTCGACCCGCACGAGGTGGGCTAGCGCCCCGCCCCGGCGGCCAGGGTGCGGTCGAGGATCCCCAGGGTGGCCTTGAGCCCGGCCTCGGGTATCACCGGGAAGATCCCGCGGTCCCGGACCTCCTGCCGGATGCGGCTCCAGTCGTAGTACGAGGTGACCCGCGTGCCGGTGCCCGCGGGCTCGAGCCGGTAGCCGTAGCGGTGCTCGATCGGCGGCTGCACCGTGCCCGAGATCGACCACTCCAGGTGCCGGTCGGGCTCGAACGCGGTGATGATCACGGTGACGTCGTAGCGGCCCATGGGCAGGTCGCCCAGCGACTCCCGGTCCATGTGGACGACGAAGGTGTCGCCGACACCGGTGACGCGCTCACCCTCCGCGGACTGCAGCATCCCCGAGCTGTCGATGGCCACGTGGCCCTCCGGCCAGCAGAGCAGCGCAAACACCAGCTCCGGCGGGGCGCCCACCACCCGCGACACCTCGAACCGCTCGGACCCGCCCGTCGTCGTCACGCCGCCATCATCACCCTCGCTCCGGTGGGCGGCACCCGGCGGCTCACTAGACTGGGCCGGTCAGTCCCGACCGCCCGACCCCCCAGGAGCGTCCCCCGCGTGAGCGTGCTGCCCGTCCGGCTCTTCGGCGACCCCGTGCTGCGCACCCCCGCGGTCCCGGTGACCGACTTCGACGCCGAGCTGGCGACCCTGGTGCGCGACCTCACCGACACCATGCACGCCCAGGGCGGGGCGGGGATCGCGGCGCCGCAGCTCGGGGTGGGCCTGCGGGTGTTCACCTGGACCGTCGAGGGCGTGGACGGCCACCTGGTCAACCCCACCGTCGAGGTGGTGGGGCAGGACTCGCAGCTCGGGCCCGAGGGGTGCCTGTCCATCCCGGACCTCAAGTTCGACTGCCTGCGCCACCTGCAGGTGCGGGCCACCGGGTTCGACGTGCACGGCGAGCGGCTGGTGGTGCCGGCCGAGGGGCTGCTGGCCCGGGCGGTGCAGCACGAGGTCGACCACCTCGACGGCGTGCTGTTCGTCGACCGGCTCGACCCGGCCACCCGCAGGGAAGCCATGCGGGCGATCCGGGCGGCCGAGTGGTTCGGCGAGGCCCCGCCCGTGGTCAAGCAGAACCCGCTCGGCCTGCACGGCACGGCCCGCTGAGGTGCGCCTGGTCTTCGCCGGCACCCCCGCCCCGGCCGTCCCCTCGCTGCGCCGACTCCTGGCCGCCGACCGCCACGACGTCGTCGCCGTGCTCACCCGCCCCGACGCGGTCGCCGGGCGCGGCCGGAAGGTCTCGCGCTCACCCGTCGCCGAGGTGGCCGACGAGGCGGGGGTGCCCGTGCTGACCCCGGCGCGGGCGTCGGACCCCGACTTCCTCGCCGAGCTGGCCGGGCTGGAGCCGGACTGCTGCCCCGTCGTCGCCTACGGCGCGCTGCTGCGGCCCGCCGCCCTCGCGGTGCCCGTCCACGGCTGGGTCAACCTCCACTTCTCGCTGCTGCCCGCCTGGCGCGGCGCGGCCCCCGTGCAGGCCGCGATACGCGCGGGGGACGAGGTGAGCGGGGCCAGCACCTTCCGCATCGAGGAGGGCCTCGACACCGGGCCGGTGTACGGCGTGCTCACCGAGGAGGTCCGCCGCACCGACACCGCGGGCACGCTGCTGGGCCGGCTCGCCGAGGCCGGGGCCGCGCTGCTGGAGGCCACGCTGGACGGCATCGCCGACGGTGCGCTCGACCCCGTGCCGCAGCCCGCCGACGGGGTCTCCCACGCCCCCAAGCTCACCCCCGACCTCGTCCGGGTCCGCTGGGACACCCCCGCCACCGCCGTGGACCGCGGCGTCCGGGCCGCGACCCCGGACCCGGGGGCGTGGACCACCCGCGGCGACGTCCGCCTCAAGCTCGGGCCCGTCACCGTCGAGGAGCGCGACGACCTGGCCCCCGGCGAGCTGGCCGTCGACCGCCGCGGGGTGTCGGTGGGCACCGCCACCACCGCCGTCCGGCTCGGGGACGTGCAGGCCCCGGGCGGGCGGGCGCTGCCGGCCGCCGACTGGGCCCGCGGCGCGCGGGTCGCGGTGGGGGAGCGGCTCACGTGAGCGAGTCCCGCCGCCCGGCCCGGCGCACCGGGGGGACGTCGCGACCCCGCCCGGGTGGCCCGCAGGGCCCCGCCGCCGTCGACCTCGCCCGCACCGCCGCCCGCGACGTGCTGCGCGCCGTCCGCGAGCGCGACGCCTACGCCAACCTCGTGCTGCCCGGGCTGCTGCGCGAGCGCCGCATCACCGGCCGCGACGCCGCCCTGGCCACCGAGCTCGCCTACGGGGCCTGCCGGGCGCAGGGGCTGCTCGACGTGGTCCTCGGGGCCGCCGCGGGTCGGCCGGTCGCCGACATCACCCCGCCCAGCCTGCTCGACGCGCTGCGCCTCGGGGCCTACCAGCTGCTGCGCACCCGGGTCCCCGCCCACGCCGCGGTGTCCGGTGCGGTCGACCTGGTGCGCGCCGAGGGCGGGTCCGGCCGGGCGGGGTTCGTCAACGCCGTCCTGCGGAAGGTCGCCAGCCGCGACGAGGCCGCCTGGGTCGCCGAGCTCGGCCCCGCGGACGACCCGGTCGGGGCGCTCGCCCTCGCCACCGCGCACCCCCGGTGGATCGCGCAGGCCTTCGCCGACGCGCTGGGTGCGGACGCGGGTGAGCTCGGGGACGCGCTGCGCGCCGACGACGCCCGACCGGTCGTGCACCTCGTCGCGCGGCCGGGGGAGATCACGGCCGACGAGCTGGCCGCGGTCACCGGGGGCGAGCCGGGGCGCTTCTCGCCCTACGCCGTGCACCTCGACGACGGCGGGGACCCCGGCGTGCTCGACCCCGTCCGCGACGGCCTGGCCGGGGTGCAGGACGAGGGCAGCCAGCTGGTGGCCCGGGCGCTGACCCTGGCCCCGCTCGACGGCCCCGACGGGGGGCGCTGGCTCGACCTGTGCGCCGGGCCCGGGGGCAAGGCCGCGCTGCTGGGCTCGCTGGCGGGCATCGACGGGGCGCACCTCGACGCGGTGGAGCCCAGCGCGCACCGCGCGGAGCTGGTGCGCACGGCCTGCGCCGGGATGCCCGTCACCGTGCACGAGGTCGACGGCCGCTCCAGCGGGCTGGCCCCCGGCTACGACCGGGTGCTCGTCGACGCGCCGTGCACCGGTCTCGGGGCGCTGCGCCGCCGGCCGGAGGCGCGGTGGCGGCGGCAGCCGTCGGACGTGGCCGAGCTGGTGGCGCTGCAGCGCGATCTGCTGGCCGCGGCGCTGGACCTCGTGCGGCCGGGCGGGGTGGTGCTCTACGCCACGTGCAGCCCGCACCTGGCCGAGACCACCGGGGTGGTGGGGGACGCGCTGCGACGGGGTGGGCTGACCGCGCTCGACACCCGGGAGCTCGTGCCGGAGGTGCCGCGGCTCGGCGACGGCCCGCACGTGCAGCTGTGGCCGCACCGCCACGGCACGGACGCCATGTTCGCGGCCGCGCTCCGCCGCACCTGAGCCCCGCTCACTGCGGGCACTGTGCGTCCCCCCGGGCGCGCCCCCGGCCACACCGCGGGCAGTGTGCGGTCCCCCGGGCGCGCCCCCGGCCACACCGCGGGCAGTGTGCGGTCCCCGGCCGTTCGCATGTAGCGGGCTTCTTGCGGTCGGGGGCGGGGGATCGGGCGCGTGTAGCGGGCTACCTGCAGGCGTGACGGGGTGCGCGGACCGGGGGACGGCCGCCGGTAGGGTCCTCGTCCGTGGCCGCGCCGATGATCGCCCCGTCCATGCTCGCCTCCGACTTCGCCCGCCTCGCGGACGAGGCCGAGCGGGTCCGGGGCGCGGACTGGCTGCACGTCGACGTCATGGACGCCCACTTCGTGCCCAACCTCACGCTGGGCCTGCCGATCGTGCAGAGCCTGCTCGCAGCCACGGACACCCCGCTCGACTGCCACCTCATGATCGACGACCCGGCCCGCTGGGCCCCGCCGTACGCCGAGGCCGGCGCCCACAACGTCACCTTCCACGTCGAGGCCGCCGCCGAGGCCGGGAACGACCCGCGCGCCGTGGCCCGCGACATCCGCGCGGCCGGCGCCAAGGCCGGGCTGAGCGTCAAGCCCGGCACCCCGATCGAGCCCTACCTCGAGCTGCTCACCGACTTCGACACCCTGCTGGTGATGAGCGTGGAGCCCGGCTTCGGCGGGCAGTCGTTCATGCCCGAGGTCCTCGACAAGGTCCGCACGCTGCGCCGCCTGGTCGACACCGGGCACCTGCAGCTGCTCGTCGAGATCGACGGGGGCATCGCCGCGGACACCGTCGAGGCTGCCGCCGAGGCCGGGGTGGACTGCTTCGTCGCCGGGTCCGCGGTCTACGGCGCCGACGACCCCGCCGCGGCCGTGGCCGCGCTGCGGGCCCGGGCCGCCGCCGCCTCGCCCCACCTGGGCTGATGCCCGCCGACCTGCAGCACGCCCGCGACCTCGCCGTCGCTGCGTCGCAGCAGGTCCGCGGCACCACCTCGCCCAACCCGCCCGTCGGCGCGGTCGTCCTGGACGCGGACGGACGGGTCGTCGGGGTCGGGGCCACCGCACCCCCGGGCGGGCCGCACGCCGAGGTGCTGGCCCTGCGCGAGGCCGGGGAGCGCGCCCGCGGCGGGACGGTCGTCGTGACCCTGGAGCCGTGCGCGCACACCGGCCGCACCCCGCCCTGCACCGGCGCGCTCCTGGCCGCCGGGGTCGCCCACGTCCACCTCGCCGTCGCCGACCCCAACCCCGTCGCGGCCGGCGGCACGGCCGTCCTCACCGCGGCCGGCGTCGAGGTGACCCGCTGGCCGGACCCCGCGCCCGTCACCCGGGGCCCGCTGCGCGCCTGGCTGCACCACGCCCGCACCGGCCGCGCCCACGTCACCTGGAAGGTCGCCACCAGCCTCGACGGCCGGGTCGCCGCCGCCGACGGCACCAGCCGCTGGATCACCGGGGGCCCCGCCCGCGCCGAGGTCCACGCCGAGCGCGCCCGGCTCGACGCGGTCGTCGTCGGCACCGGCACCGTCCTCGCCGACGACCCCTGGCTGACCGCGCGCGACGCCGACGGCGGCCTCGCCGCCCACCAGCCCACCCGCGTCGTCGTCGGGCGCACCCCGCTGCCCGCCGGTGCCCGGGTGCTCGACGCCGCGGCCCCCACGGTCCTGGTGACCAGCCACGACCCGGCCGACGTGCTGTCCGCCCTGCCCGGCTGCGTCGACGTGCTCCTCGAGGGCGGGCCCACCCTGGCCGGCGCGTTCGCCCGGGCGGGGCTCGTCGACCGCGTGCTGCACTACGGGGCGCCGGTGCTGCTCGGCGCGGGGCCCCACGCCCTCGCCGACGCGGGGGTCGGAACGATCCGCGACGCGCTGCGGTTCTCCCTGGAGAGCGTCGAGCGCGTGGGCGAGGACGTCCGCACCAGCCTGGTGCGACGCGACGAGCAGGAGGCGGGCTGAGATGTTCACGGGGATCGTCGAGGAGCTCGGCGAGGTGGTCTCGCGCGACGAGCTGGCCGACGCCGCACGGCTGCGGCTGCGGGGACCGGTGGTGACCGGTGACGCCCGCCACGGCGACTCCATCGCCGTCAACGGGGTGTGCCTGACCGTGGTCGACGTCACCGACGGCGCGTTCACCGCCGACGTGATGGACGAGACGCTGCGCCGCAGCAGCCTCGGCGCGCTGGCCCCCGGCAGCCGGGTCAACCTGGAGCGGGCGGCCACGCTGGGCTCGCGGCTGGGCGGGCACCTGGTGCAGGGCCACGTCGACGCCACCGGCGAGGTGCTCTCCCGCACCCCCTCGGAGCACTGGGAGCTGGTGCGCATCTCGTTGCCGCAGGCCATCTCCCGGTACGTGGTGGAGAAGGGGTCGATCACCGTGGACGGGGTGTCGCTCACCGTCGCCGCGCTCGACGAGGAGAGCCTGACCGTCTCGCTGATCCCCACGACGCTGGAGCTGACCACCCTCGGCCGCGCCGCGGTGGGCACCACGGTCAACCTCGAGGTCGACGTCATCGCGAAGTACGTGGAGCGCCTGGGCGCGGCCGGGCCGGGAGCCGGTGCCGGGGGCCCGTGGCAGCATGGCGGGGGAGACCAGGAGGCCACACGGTGAGCGAGACCGGGCAGGACAGCAGGTTCGACAGCATCGAGCGGGCGATCGCCGACATCGCGGCGGGCAAGCCGGTCGTGGTGGTCGACGACGAGGACCGCGAGAACGAGGGCGACCTCATCTTCGCCGCGGAGAAGGCGACCCCGGAGCTGGTGGCCTTCATGGTCCGCTACACCTCCGGCTACCTGTGCGTGCCGATGGTGGGTGAGGACTGCGACCGGCTCGGGCTGCCGCCGATGTTCTCCACCAACCAGGACAAGCACGGCACGGCCTACACCGTCACCGTCGACGCCCGCCTCGGGATCGGCACCGGCATCTCCGCCGCCGACCGGGCCGCGACCATGCGGCTGCTCGCCGACCCCACCTCGGGCGCGTCGGACTTCACCCGGCCCGGGCACGTCGTGCCGCTGCGCGCCAAGGAGGGCGGGGTGCTGCGCCGCGCCGGCCACACCGAGGCCGCGGTGGACCTGGCCCAGCTGGCCGGCCTGCGCCCCGCCGGGGTCATCTGCGAGATCGTCAGCCAGAAGGACCCGGGCGAGATGGCCCGCACCGACGAGCTGCGCGTCTTCGCCGACGAGCACGAGCTGGCCCTGGTCAGCATCGCCGACCTCATCGCCTGGCGGCGCCGCCACGAGAAGCTGGTGCGCCGGGTGGCCGAGGCCCGGGTGCCCACGCCGCACGGGGACTTCCGCACCGTCGGCTACGAGGCCATGTACGAGGAGGCCGAGCACGTCGCCCTCGTCGTCGGGGACGTCGCCGGCCCGCCCGCCGGGGGCGGCGACCCGGGCAGCGACGTGCTGGTGCGGGTGCACTCGGAGTGCCTCACCGGGGACGTCTTCGGCTCGCTGCGCTGCGACTGCGGCGCCCAGCTCGACGCGTCGCTGGCCGCGGTGGCCGCCGAGGGCCGCGGCGTGGTGCTCTACATGCGCGGGCACGAGGGCCGCGGCATCGGCCTGCTGCACAAGCTGCAGGCCTACGCGCTGCAGGACCTGGGCCAGGACACGGTGGACGCCAACCTCAACCTGGGCCTGCCCGCCGACTCCCGCGACTACGGCATCGGCGCGCAGATCCTCGTCGACCTGGGCATCCGGTCGATGCGGCTGCTGACCAACAACCCGGCCAAGCGGGTGGGTCTGGACGGCTACGGCCTCGACATCACCGAGCGGGTGCCGATGCCGGTGCGGGCCAACCCGGAGAACATCCGGTACCTGCGCACCAAGCGCGACCGCATGGGCCACGACCTGACGGGCCTGGGCCAGGAGGGTGACGCGGCCGCCGACGCCCCGCCGGCCACGGCCGGGGACCCCGCCCGGTGAGCGGGCAGGGCCTGCCCGACGTCCCCGTGCCCGACGCGTCGGGCACCACCCTCGGGGTGGTCGCGGCCCGGTGGCACACCGAGCTGTGCGAGGCGCTGCTCGCCGGCAGCCTGCGCGCCGCCACCGAGGCGGGCGTGGCCGAGCCCGTCGTGGTCCGCGTGGCCGGGGCCGTGGAGCTGCCCGTCGTCGCCCAGGAGCTGGCTCGGCGCTGCGACGCGGTCGTGGCCCTCGGCGTCGTGGTCCGCGGCGGTACCCCGCACTTCGAGTACGTCTGCGACGCGGTCACCGCGGGGCTGACCCGGGTGGCGCTCGACGAGTCGACGCCCGTCGGCAACGGCGTGCTCACCACCGACACCGAGGAGCAGGCGGTGGCCCGCGCCGGGCTGCCGGGCTCCACCGAGGACAAGGGCTACGAGGCCACCCTGGCCGCGCTCGACACCGCCGTCGGCCTCGCCGTGCTCCGCACCGGGGGCGGCCCGGCGTGAGCGCCCCCACGGCCGACGCGCTGGTCGTCCGCCCGCACCGCGTGCGCTGGGTGGCGGGGGTGACCGCGGTCGCCGTGGTCGCCGTCTTCACGGTGGTGGCGGTGCTGCTGCGCGGCGACGGCACGGGCGTGTACTTCCGACCCGCCGACCAGGTGTCGATGGTCCTGCTGGGCCTGCTCATCGGCGGGGCGGCGCTGCTGCTCACCCGGCCGCGGCTCCGCGTCGTCGACGACGGCCTGCTGGTGCGCAACGTGCTGGGGGAGCGGCTGTTCCCCTGGGACCTGGTGCAGGACGTCACCTTCCCCGACGGCGCGTCCTTCGCCCGGCTCGAGCTGCCCGACGACGAGTACGTGGCCGTGATGGCCATCCAGGCCGCCGACGGGGAGAAGGCCGTCGCCGCCATCCAGGGGGTCCGCACCCTGCACCGCACGCACGCCCGGGCCGCCGGCCCCGACCCCACCGGCCCCGACCCCACCGGCCCCCGGCCCGACCAGGCCCCCGACGACAGGAGCCCCACGTGAGCCCCTCCCGCCGCACCGTCCTCTGCGGCCTGGCCGCCGGCGCGCTCGCCCCCGGCCTGCTGGCCGCGTGCGCCTCCGGCGGGGGAGCGTCGAGCACCGCCACGCCCACCGCGGCCGCGGGCACGCCCGTCACGCCGCTGGCCGACGTCCCCGTGGGCGGGGGCGTCGTGGTCACCGGCGGCAGCGTCCCGCTGCTCGTCGTGCAGCCCACCGCCGGGACGGTGGCCGCCTTCAACGCCCGCTGCCCCCACGCCGGCACCGCCGTCGACGCGCCGGTGGACGGCGTGGTCGTGTGCCCCAACCACGGCAGCAGGTTCGACCTCACCACCGGGGCCGTCGAGCAGGGGCCGGCGCGGACCGGGCTGACGCCCGTCGCGGTGCGCGTCGAGGGCGACCAGGTCGTCACCGCCTGAGCCCCGGGCGGCCCGGCCGTGTCGGTGGGGCGGACTAGCCTCGGAGACGTGCCCGACCCGTCCAGCTACCGCCCGGCGACGGGCTCCATCCCCGAGCGGCCCGGCGTCTACAAGTTCCGCGACCCGCACGGCCGCGTCATCTACGTCGGCAAGGCCAAGAGCCTGCGCAGCCGGCTCAACTCCTACTTCGCCGACCTCTCCGGGCTGCACCCCCGGACCCGGCAGATGGTCACCACCGCGGGCAGCGTCGAGTGGACCGTCGTCGGCACCGAGGTCGAGGCGCTGCAGCTCGAGTACAACTGGATCAAGGAGTTCGACCCGCGGTTCAACGTCCGCTACCGCGACGACAAGACCTACCCGGTGCTGGCCGTCTCCGTGGGCGAGGCCTACCCGCGGCTGTTCGTCTACCGCGGCCCGCGCCGCAAGGGCGTCCGGTACTTCGGCCCCTACGCCCACGCCTGGGCCATCCGGGAGACCCTCGACACCCTGCTGCGGGTGTTCCCGGCGCGGACCTGCTCCGCCGGGGTGTTCAAGCGCCACGGCCAGATCGGCCGGCCCTGCCTGCTCGGCTACATCGACAAGTGCTCCGCGCCCTGCGTCGGCCGGGTCAGCGAGGAGGAGCACCGCGGCATCGTCGAGGACTTCTGCGACTTCCTCGCCGGGCGCACCGACAAGCTGGTACGCCAGCTCGAGCGGGAGATGGCCGGGGCGGCGGACGACCTGGACTTCGAGCGGGCCGCCCGGCTGCGCGACGACCTCGGTGCCATGCGCCGGGCCATGGAGAAGCAGGCCGTGGTCATCGGCGACGGCACCGACGCCGACCTGGTCGCGTTCGCCACCGACGAGCTCGAGGCGGCCGTGCAGGTGTTCCACGTCCGCGGCGGCCGGGTGCGCGGGCAGCGCGGCTGGGTCGTCGAGCGCACCTCCGCCGAGCCCGACCAGGAGCCCGCGCACGCCGTGTCCGAGCTGGTGGCGCAGTTCCTCACCCAGTTCTACGGCGAGCAGGCCGCCCTGGCCGAGGGCGACGCGGCCGTCAACGCGGTGCCGCGCGAGGTGCTGGTGCCCGAGCTGCCCGACGACGCCCCCGCCATCGAGGACTGGCTGTCGGGCCTGCGCGGCGCGCGGGTGAGCCTGCGGGTGCCCCAGCGCGGGGACAAGCGCGCGCTGGCCGAGACCGTGCGCCGCAACGCCGAGGAGGCCTTCGCCCAGCACAAGCTGCGGCGGGCGGGGGACCTGACGGCGCGCTCGGCCGCGCTGCAGGACATCCAGGACGCGCTGGGTCTCGACGCCGCCCCGCTGCGCATCGAGTGCATCGACGTCAGCCACGTGCAGGGCAGCGACGTCGTCGCCTCGCTGGTCGTGTTCGAGGACGGCCTGGCCCGCAAGTCCGACTACCGCCACTACGCCATCCGCGAGGCCGCGGGGGACGGGCACTCCGACGACGTGGCCAGCATCGCCGAGGTCGTGCGCCGGCGCTTCCTGCGCCACCGCGCGGCGGAGGACGGGGCGGGGGCGGCACCGGAGGACCTGCCGCTGGAGCCCGACGCGGCCCCCATCCCCGAGCCCACCCCCGGCATCGACCCCACCACCGGCCGGGCCCGGCGCTTCGCCTACCCGCCCAACCTGTTCGTCGTCGACGGCGGCCAGCCCCAGGTCACCGCGGCGGCCGCGGTGCTCGACGAGCTGGGCGTCACCGACGTCGCGGTGGTCGGCCTGGCCAAGCGGCTCGAGGAGGTGTGGGTGCCCGGGGAGGACGACCCGGTCATCCTGCCCCGCACCTCGGAGGGGCTCTACCTGCTGCAGCGGGTCCGCGACGAGGCGCACCGCTTCGCCATCACGTTCCACCGGTCCAAGCGCTCCAAGCGGATGACCGCCTCCGCGCTGGACTCGGTGCCCGGGCTGGGGGAGACGCGCCGCACCGCGCTGGTGCGCCACTTCGGCTCCGTGGCCCGGCTGCGCAGCGCCAGCGTCGAGGAGATCACCGAGGTCCCCGGCATCGGCCCGGCCACCGCGGCCGCCGTGCTCACCGCCCTGGGTGGCGGCGACGGGACCGGGACGGCGGGCAGCGGGACGGCGGGCAGCGGGACGGCGAGCATCGGGCAGGCCGACCCCGCCCCCGAGCCGACGGCAGGAGCCCGCACGTGAGCACCCCCGCAGCAGCAGGACCGGGCATCGAGGTCGCGCTGGTGACCGGTCTGTCCGGCGCCGGTCGCAGCACCGCGGCCAAGGTGCTGGAGGACCTCGGCTGGTACGTGGTGGACAACCTGCCGCCCGAGCTGATCGCCACCATGGTCGACCTCGGGGCGCGGTCCAGCGGCACCATCACCCGGCTGGCCGTGGTGATGGACGTCCGCAGCCGCGCCTTCTCGGGGGACCTCGCCTCCGTGCTGGCCGACCTCGACTCCCGCGGCGCCCGGCCCCGGGTGCTGTTCCTCGAGGCCTCCGACCCGGTGCTGGTGCGCCGCTTCGAGCAGGTGCGCCGCGGGCACCCGCTGCAGGGCGGCGGTCGCCTCTCCGACGGGATCGCCGCGGAGCGCTCGCTGCTGGCCCCGCTGCGCGCCGACGCCGACCTCGTCGTCGACACCAGCACCCTGTCGGTGCACGACCTGCGCTCCACCCTGGAGGCCGCCTTCGGCGGGGCGCAGACGCCGGCCACCAAGGTCACCGTGCTCTCGTTCGGCTACAAGTACGGGCTGCCCATGGACTCCGACCTCGTGGTCGACGTCCGCTTCCTGCCCAACCCGCACTGGATCCCCGAGCTGCGCGAGCACACGGGGCGCGACGCCGACGTCCGCGACTACGTGCTCGCGCAGGACGGGGCGGTGGAGTTCCTCGACCGCTACCACGAGCTGCTGCGGCTCATCGGCGCCGGCTACCACCGCGAGGGCAAGCGGTACCTCACCATCGCGGTCGGCTGCACCGGCGGCAAGCACCGCAGCGTCGCGATCTCCGAGCAGCTCGCCGCCCGGCTGGAGGGGGACGGTCTCGAGGTGCGGACCGTCCACCGCGACCTGGGCCGGGAGTGAGCGCGCCGGCCGGGCCCGCGCTCGTCGCCCTGGGCGGCGGGCACGGCCTGCACGCCACCCTCCGCGCCGCCCGCACCCTGACCGACGACGTGACCGCCGTGGTCACGGTGGCCGACGACGGCGGGTCCTCGGGCCGGCTGCGCCGCGAGCTCGACGCGCTGCCACCGGGGGACCTGCGCATGGCCCTCGCCGCGCTCGCCGACGACCACGGCCCGGCCGCGTCCTGGTCGCAGGTGCTGCAGCACCGCTTCGCCGGGTCGGGTGCGCTCGCCGGGCACCCGGTGGGCAACCTGCTGCTCGCCGGGTTCGCCGAGGTCCTCGGCGACCCGGTCGCCGCGCTCGACGCCGTCGGCCGGGTGCTCGGGGTGCGGGGCCGGGTGCTGCCGATGAGCTGCGCCGCGCTCGACATCGAGGCCGACGTGGTGGGCCTCGCGGACGACCCGCGGGTGAGCAGCAAGATCCGCGGCCAGGTGGCGGTGGCGACGACCCCGGGGCAGGTCCGCCGGGTGCGGCTGCTGCCGGAGGAGCCCCCGGCCTGCCCGGAGGCCGTGGCCGCCGTCGGCCGCGCCGATGCGGTGCTGCTCGGGCCGGGGTCCTGGTTCTCCAGCGTCATCCCGCACCTGCTGGTGCCCGGGCTGCGCGACGCGCTGCAGACCTGCCGCGGCCGTCGGGTCGTGGTCGCGAACCTGGGCCCGGAGGCGGGCGAGACCGCCGGCTTCACCACCGAGCGGCACCTGCACGTACTCTCCCAGCACGCCCCGGACCTCCGGGTCGACACCGTCGTCCTGGACCCCGGCGCGGTGCCGGCAGGTCGGGACCGCGAGCACCTCGACCGTGCCGCGGCCGCGCTCGGGGCCCGGGTCCACGTGGCCCCCGTCGCCGGTGCCGGGGGTGTCCACGACCCGGCCCTGCTCGCCGCCGCGCTCGGTAGCGTGCTGGGCGGGGACGATCACGGGGCAGCCGCACCCGCACCGGGTGGCGGCGGGACGGCCGGGCGACGGCACGAGCACGAGGAGGCGGGACGGTGGCGATGACCGCTGCGGTGAAGGACGAGCTGAGCAGGCTCGTCATCACCCGGACGAGCTGCCGCCGTGCCGAGGTGGCGGCCCTGCTGCGCTTCTCCGGCGGGCTGCACATCGTCTCCGGGCGGGTGGTGGTGGAGTCCGAGCTGGACGCCGGCGTCATCGCGCGGCGGCTGCGCAAGGAGATCCACGAGCTGTTCGGATACCCCGCCGACGTGCACGTACTCGCCCCGGGCGGGCTGCGCAAGCAGACCCGCTACGTGGTGCGGGTGGTCAAGGACGGCGAAGCCCTGGCCCGCCAGACCGGGCTGCTCGACCAGCGGGGACGCCCGGTGCGCGGCCTGCCCGCGCAGGTGGTCTCGGGCGCGGTCGTCGACTCCGCCGCGGCGTGGCGTGGCGCGTTCCTGGCCCACGGGTCGCTCACCGAGCCCGGCCGGTCCTCCGCGCTCGAGGTCAGCTGCCCCGGCCCGGAGGCCGCGCTGGCGCTGGTCGGGGCGGCCCGACGGATGGGCATCTCGGCCAAGGCCCGCGAGGTGCGCGGTGCCGACCGCGTCGTGGTCCGCGACGGGGAGGCGATCGGGGCCCTGCTCACCCAGATGGGGGCGCAGGACACCCGGCTGACCTGGGAGGAGCGGCGGATGCGGCGCGAGGTCCGGGCCACCGCCAACCGGCTCGCGAACTTCGACGACGCGAACCTGCGCCGCTCCGCCCGGGCCGCGGTCGCCGCGGCCGCGCGGGTCGAGCGGGCGCTGGCCATCCTCGGCGAGGACGTCCCCGACCACCTGGCCACCGCCGGGTCGCTGCGGGTGACGCACCGGCAGGCGTCGCTGGAGGAGCTGGGGCAGCTCGCGGTGCCGCCCATGACGAAGGACGCCGTGGCGGGCCGCATCCGCCGGCTGCTGTCCATGGCCGACCGCAAGGCCCGCGAGACCGGGGTGCCCGACACCGAGTCGGCCGTCACCCCGGACATGCTCGACGACGCGTAGCGCAGCGGAGCCGGAGCGACGGCACGACGCGTGGCGCAGCGGAGCCTGAGCCGCTGGTGCGTGACCGTCACCACGTGGGACCGCTGCTCACCCGTGGTCGGCTACCCGGCGGTAGCCGATAGGGTCGTCCCCGGCGCGCCCGGACACCCCGGGCGTGGTCACGGACAGCCACGGTGAGGGAGCAGCAGTGACGGTGCGCGTAGGGGTCAACGGGTTCGGCCGGATCGGCCGCAACTTCTTCCGGGCGGTCGAGGCGCAGAACGCGCTCGGCACGACGGACGTCGAGATCGTCGCGGTCAACGACCTGACCGACAACGCCTCGCTGGCGCACCTGCTGAAGTACGACTCGATCCTCGGCCGCCTCCCGCAGGACGTCTCGGTCGAGGGCGACGAGATCGTCGTCGGCTCGCAGCGCATCAAGGCCCTCGCCATCAAGGAGGGCCCCGCGGCCCTCCCCTGGGGCGACCTGGGCGTCGACGTCGTCATCGAGTCGACCGGCATCTTCACCAACGCCGAGAAGGCGCGCGGCCACATCGAGGCGGGCGCCAAGAAGGTCATCGTCTCCGCGCCGGCGACCAACGAGGACGTCACCATCGTCATGGGCGTCAACCACGAGGACCTGCAGGCGAGCCACGACGTCATCTCCAACGCCTCCTGCACCACCAACTGCCTGGGCCCGATGGCCAAGGTGCTCGACGAGACGTTCGGCATCGAGCGTGGCCTCATGACCACCATCCACGCCTACACCGCCGACCAGAACCTGCAGGACGGCCCCCACAAGGACCTGCGCCGCGCCCGCGCCGCCGCGCTCAACGTGGTGCCCACCTCCACCGGTGCGGCCAAGGCCATCTCGCTGGTGCTGCCGCAGCTCAAGGGCAAGCTCGACGGCTACGCGCTGCGCGTCCCCGTGCCCACCGGCTCGGCCACCGACCTCACCGTCGACGTGGGCGGCTCGCCCACCGTGGAGTCCGTCAACGCCGCGTTCAAGGCCGCCGCCGAGGGCCCGCTCAAGGGCTTCCTCGTCTACACCGAGGCGCCGATCGTGTCGTCGGACATCGTGACCGACCCGGCGTCGTGCATCTTCGACTCGGGCCTGACCAAGGTCATCGGCAACCAGGTCAAGATCGTCGGCTGGTACGACAACGAGTGGGGCTACTCCAACCGCCTCGTGGACCTGACGGGCCTCGTCGGCTCGCTGATCTCCTGAGCGCGGGGACGACGCAGCCGATGGCCGTGCGGACCCTGACCGAGCTCCTCGACGCCGGCGTGGCCGGGCGCACCGTGCTGGTGCGCTCCGACCTCAACGTCCCGCTCGACGAGGGCACCATCACCGACACCGGGCGCATCGACGCCTCGGTGCCGACGCTGCGGGCCCTGGCCGAGGCCGGCGCACGGGTCGTCGTCACCGCCCACCTGGGGCGACCGAAGGGCGAGCCCGACCCGCAGTTCTCGCTGGCCCCCGTGGCCGCGGCGCTCGGCTCGGCGCTCGGCCGCGAGGTCACCCTCGCCGGTGACGTGGTCGGGGAGGGCGCCCGGTCGGCGGTGGGCGACCTGGCCGACGGCGGCGTCGTCCTGCTCGAGAACGTCCGCTTCGACGCCCGCGAGACGTCGAAGGACGACGCCGAGCGGGGCGCGCTGGCCAACGAGCTCGTCGCCCTGACGGGCCGCGACGGTGCGTTCGTCTCCGACGGGTTCGGGGTGGTGCACCGCAAGCAGGCGTCGGTCTACGACGTCGCGTCCCGGCTGCCCGCCTACGCCGGCGGCCTGGTCGCCACCGAGGTCGACGTGCTGCGCAAGCTGACCGAGGACCCGGCCACGCCGTACGCGGTGGTGCTGGGCGGCTCGAAGGTGTCGGACAAGATCACGGTCATCGAGGCCCTGGCACCCAAGGTCGACGGCCTGTTCATCGGCGGCGGGATGTGCTTCACCTTCCTCGCCGCGCAGGGCCACGGCGTCGGGGACTCGCTGCGCCAGGACGAGATGCTCGACACCTGCCGCGACCTGCTGGACCGCTTCGGCGACAAGATCTACCTGCCCGTCGACGTCGTCGTGGCCGAGGCGTTCTCCGGGACGGTGCCGGTGCACACCGTGCCCGCCACCGAGATCCCCGACGGCCACATGGGCCTCGACGTCGGCCCGGCCACGGTCGAGCGCTTCGGCGGCGGCCTCGGCACGGCGCGGACCATCTTCTGGAACGGGCCGATGGGCGTGTTCGAGATGGCGAACTTCGCCGGCGGCACCCGAGGGGTGGCCCAGGCGATCATCGACGTCACCGCCCAGGGCGCGTTCTCCGTCGTCGGCGGCGGCGACTCCGCCGCGGCCGTGCGGCAGCTCGGCCTGGCCGAGGACGGCTTCTCCCACATCTCGACCGGTGGCGGCGCGTCGCTGGAGTACCTGGAGGGCAAGACCCTCCCCGGTCTGTCCGTCCTGGAGGCCTGACCCGTGGCGCGCACCGTGCTCATCGCCGGCAACTGGAAGATGAACCTCAACCACCTCGAGGCCATCGCCCTGGTGCAGAAGATCAGCTTCAGCCTGCCCGAGAAGTACCTGACGAAGGTCGACGTCGCCGTCATCCCGCCGTTCACCGACCTGCGCAGCGTCCAGACCCTGGTCGACGGGGACAAGCTCGGCCTCGTCTACGGCGCACAGGACGTCAGCACCGAGGACGCGGGCGCGTTCACCGGGGAGATCAGCGCGGCCATGCTGGCCAAGCTGGGCTGCACCTACGTGGTGGTCGGGCACTCCGAACGGCGCACCCGCCACGAGGAGTCCGACGCCACCGTGGCCGCGAAGGCGGGCAAGGTCCTCGCGGCGGGCATGACCCCGATCGTGTGCGTCGGCGAGGGGCTCGAGGTCCGCGAGGCCGGCACCCACGTCCAGCACACCGTGGACCAGCTCCGCGGCTCGCTGGCGGGGCTCAGCGCCGAGCAGGTGGCGCAGGTCGTCGTCGCCTACGAGCCGGTGTGGGCCATCGGCACCGGCCGGGTCGCCACCCCCGCCGACGCCCAGGAGGTGTGCGGGGCGCTGCGCGGCGCGCTCGCCGAGCTGGGTGGTGCCACCGCGGGTGACGCCGTCCGCGTGCTGTACGGCGGGTCGGTGGCGTCCAAGAACGTCGGCGAGATCGTGGCGCAGGACGACGTCGACGGCGCACTCGTCGGCGGTGCGAGCCTCAAGGCGGACGAGTTCGCCCAGCTCTGCGCCATCGCCGCCGGCGGTCCGCTGCTCTAGCCCGTGACCGGCCCCGCCGTGGTGGCCCTGCGGGTCGGGGTCTGGGCGTTCACCCTGCTCGTCGTCGGCTACACCGTGGTGGTCGGCGTCGCCGTGGCCCGCGGTGGGGTCGACCGGGTCGGCCCCACCGTCGCGGCGCTGGCCGTGCTGCTCGGTCTGGCGGTGCTCGCCCACGTCGTCCGCCGCCGGGTGGACCGTCGCCCGGCGGGGGCACGTCGCCGCACCCGTTAGGCTGGTCGACGGCCCGCACTCGACCGAGGGAAGTCCATGCAGCTGTTCCTGCAGATCGTGCTCATCGTCGCCAGCCTCGGGCTGATCCTGTTGATCCTGCTGCACCGCGGCAAGGGTGGCGGGCTCTCGACCCTGTTCGGCGGCGGCGTGCAGTCGAGCCTGTCCGGGTCCAGCGTGGTGGAGAAGAACCTCGACCGGCTGACCCTGTTCGTGGGGCTGGTCTGGATCGTGTCCATCATCGGGATCGGCCTCATCGTCAAGCTCGGCTAGGCCCCCGCGCCGCGCTGGGCGCACTTTCCGCGGTCCAGGGGCGTCCCGGCCAGCGCTGGGCGCACTGTCCGCGGTTCAGGGCCGTCCCGGGCCGCGTTGGGCGCACTGTCCGTGGTCCGGCCTGGGTGGCCCGCCGGGGTCAGGGGAGCCGGGACGCGGCCTCGCGGTCGACGAGCCACAGCGTGCGCTCGGCCCCGCGGGCGCCCGCGGCGGGCCAGTCGACCTCCGAGGCCCCGCCCACGGCGGCGGCCACGGCCTCGGCCTTGCCCTCCCCGGCCACGCACAGCCACACCTCGCGGGCGGTGCGGATCATGGGCAGGGTCAGGGTGATCCGCGTCGGCGGCGGCTTCGGGCAGTCCCGGACGGCGACGACGCCCGCCTCCGCCGAGTGCACGGCGGGGGAGTCGGGGAACACCGAGCCCACGTGGCCCTCGGGCCCCATCCCCAGCATGAGGACGTCGATGCCGGCCACGGGGGCGGTGCGCGCGTAGTCCGTGGCCGCGGCGTCCACGTCGTCGCCGAACGGCCCGTCCGACGCCGGGATCGGGTGCACCCGGGCGGGGTCGACGTCGACGTGGTCGAGCAGGGCCTCGCGCGCCTGGCCCTCGTTGCGCTCCGGGTCGTCGGCGGGGACGAAGCGCTCGTCGCCCCACACCACGTTCACCCGGCTCCAGTCGACGGCCACCGAGGCGGGCGACTCCCGCACCGAGCGCAGCAGCGCGGTGCCCACCCCGCCGCCGGTCAGCGCCACCGTGGCCTCCCCGCGGTGGGACTGGGCGTCGATGATGGCCACGACCAGCCGGGCGGCGATGGCGGCGGCCAGGGTGTCGGTGTCGGGGTGGACGACCACCTCGTGGCGGCTCACGGCGTTGCTCCTCCGGTCGGGGTGGGGTCGGGCGGCGTCGGGGTCACTCGGTGTCGCGGCCGGCGCGCGACCGGCTGCCGCCGGAGCGGGACCGGCGCACGTCGGCCAGCCCCGTCAGGGCCTCGGCGTAGACGTCGTCCGCGTCGAGCCGGCGCAGCTCCTCGGCCAGGCAGTCGCGCAGCGAGCGGCGGTTCAGCACCACCCGGCGCTCCGGCTGGCCGGGCTGGGTCAGCGACGCCACGCCGCCCGGCGGGCGCTGCAGCGTCACCGAGCCCCCGGCGCGCTTGAGCTCGACGGAGCGGATGCCGCCCTCGCCCTCCCGGACCCGCCGCACCGGCGCGCGCAGCGAGGCCGCCAGCCAGCCGGCGATGATCTCGGTCGACGGCGACTCGGCGCCGCCGGTGACGGTGGCCGCGGTGACCGGCGCGTACGGCGGCTGGTCGAGCGCCGAGGCCAGCAGCGCCCTCCAGGTGGTGATCCGGGTCCACGACAGGTCTGTGTCGCCCTCGCTGTACCCGGTGGCGCGCGCGGTCAGCGACTTCACCGGGTGCCTGGCCATGGAGGCGTCGGTGATGCGGCGGGTGGCGAGGCGGCCGATGGGGTCCTGCGCCGGGACCGCGGGCGGCTCGCCCGGCCACCAGGCGACGACGGGGGTGTCGGGCAGCAGGAAGGGCACGACGACGCTGTCGCCGTGGTCGGCCAGCGGGCCGTAGAGCCGCAGCACCACGACCTCCGACGCCCCGGCGTCCCCGCCGACCCGCACCTGGGCGTCGAGCCGCGTCCGCGCCTGGCGGGACCCGCGGGCCACGACGATGACCCGGCAGGGGTGGATGCGGCTGGCGTCGTTGGCCGCGTCGATGGCGGCCTCGGTCTGCTCCCCGTCGTCGGTGGGGATGACGAGGGTCAGGACGCGCCCCAGGGTCACCGCGCCGCCGCTCTCGCGCAGCTCGACCAGCCGCTTGTTCACGGCCCCGGTGGTGGTGGACGGCAGGTCGATGATCACCGGTCGGTCTCCTCGCTGGTGGTCGGTGCGGCCCTCACGGTCGGCGCCAGACGCGCCCGGAGCGGGCCATCATCTCGTCGGCCGACGCCGGGCCCCACGTGCCCGCCGGGTACGCCTCGGGCGTGCCCTCGGCCGCCCACGCCTCGATGACGGGGTCGAGGATCCGCCAGGACAGCTCGACCTCGTCGTTGACCGGGAACAGCGACGGCTCGCCCAGCAGCACGTCGAGGATGAGCCGCTCGTAGGCCTCGGGGGAGGACTCGGTGAACGCCGAGCCGTAGTTGAAGTCCATGTTCACGTCGCGGACCTCCATGCTGTTGCCCGGCACCTTCGAGCCGAACCGCATGGTCACGCCCTCGTCGGGCTGCACCCGCACCACCAGCGCGTTCTGGCCGAGCTCCTCGGTCATGGTCGCGTCGAACGGCAGGTGGGGGGCGCGCTTGAACACCACGGCGATCTCGGTGACGCGCCGGCCCAGCCGCTTGCCGGTGCGCAGGTAGAACGGCACCCCGGCCCAGCGCCGGGTGTCGACCTCGAGGGTGATGGCGGCGTAGGTCTCGGTGGTGGAGTCCGAGGCGAACCCCTCCTCCTCGAGCAGCCCGACGACCTGCGACCCGCCCTGCCAGCCGCCGGCGTACTGCCCGCGGGCCGTCGTCGCCGCCAGCGGCTGCGCCAGGCGGACGGCGGAGAGCACCTTGACCTTCTCCGCGCGCAGCTCGTCGGGGTCGAAGCTGACGGGCTCCTCCATGGCGGTGAACGCCAGCAGCTGCAGCAGGTGGTTCTGGATGACGTCGCGCGCCGCGCCGATGCCGTCGTAGTAGCCGGCGCGCCCACCGAGGCCGATGTCCTCGGCCATCGTGATCTGCACGTGGTCGACGTAGTGGGCGTTCCAGATCGGGTCGAACAGCTGGTTGGCGAAGCGCAGCGCCAGGATGTTCTGCACCGTCTCCTTGCCGAGGTAGTGGTCGATGCGGAACACCGACTCCTCGGGGAAGACCTCGTTGACCACCTTGTTCAGGTCCTTCGCCGAGGCGAGGTCGTGGCCGAACGGCTTCTCGATGACCACCCGGCGCCACTGGTCCCCGGACTGCTTGGCCAGCCCCGAGCGCGACAGCTGCTCGCAGACCACGGGGAACGCGCTGGGCGGCACCGAGAGGTAGAAGGCGTGGTTGCCGCCCGTGCCCCGCTCGGCGTCGAGCCGGGCCAGGGTGTCGGCCAGCTCGTCGAAGGCCGCGTCGTCGTCGAAGCTGCCCTCGACGAAGCGGATGCCCTCGGCGAGGCGGTCCCACACCTCCTCGTGGAACTCGGTGCGGGCGTTCTCCCGCACCGCGTCGTGCACCACCTGGCCGAAGTCCTGGTCCGACCAGTCGCGCCGGGCGAACCCGACCAGGGCGAAGCCGGGCGGCAGCAGTCCCCGCGCGGCCAGGTCGTACACGGCGGGCATGAGCTTCTTGCGCGCCAGGTCACCGGTCACGCCGAAGATCACCAGGCCCGAGGGCCCGGCGATCCTCGGCAGCCGCTTGTCCCGGCCGTCCCGCAGCGGGTTCACCCAGGGGGTGGACGCGATGGTCACGGTGCTCTCCTCGGGAACGCTGGGACTCAGGACGAGGGGGACCCGGCGACGCTGCGCGGGCGGGGGTCGCTACTTCGCGGCGTCGAGCTGGCCCTGCACGGTCTCGCCGAGCTCGGTCCAGGACGCCTCGAACTTGCTCACGCCCTCGTTCTCGAGGGTGAGGAACACGTCGGTGAGGTCGATGCCGAGCGCGGAGATCGCGTCGAACACCTCCTGCGCGGCCTGGGCGGTCCCGCTGACGGTGTCGCCGGTGATCTCGCCGTGGTCGGCGACGGCCTCCATCGTCTTCTCCGGCATGGTGTTCACCGTGTTCGGCCCGACCAGCTCGGTGACGTAGAGCGTGTCCGGCAGCGTCGGGTCCTTGACGCCGGTGGACGCCCACAGCGGGCGCTGCGGGGCGACGCCCGCGGCGGCGAGCTGCTGGAAGCGCGGCGCGACCTCGAACACCTCCTGGTAGGCGCCGTAGGCGAGGCGGGCGTTGGCCAGGGCGGCCTTCGACTTCAGCGCGGTCGCCTCGGGGGTGCCGATGGCGTCGAGCCGCTTGTCGACCTCGGTGTCGACGCGGGAGACGAAGAACGACGCGACGCTGGCCAGCCGGGTGACGTCGTGCCCGGCGAGGATGGCGGCGTCGATGCCGTCGAGGAACGCCTCCATGACCAGCTTGTGGCGCTCCACGGAGAAGATCAGGGTGACGTTGACGCTGATGCCCTCCCCGATGACGCGGGTGATGGCGGGCAGGCCCTCCTGCGTCGCCGGGATCTTGATCATCGCGTTGGGCCGGTCGACGATCTTCCACAGCTCGATCGCCTGGGCGACCGTCTTCTCCGTCTCGTGGGCGAGGCGGGGGTCGACCTCGATGGAGACGCGGCCGTCGCGGCCGTTCGTGGCCTCCCACTGCGGGCGGAGCACGTCGCACGCCTCGCGCACGTCGTCGGTGGTCAGCGAGCGCACCGCGGCGTCGACGTCGGCGCCCTGGGCGGCGAGCTCGCGCACCTGGGCGTCGTAGGCCTCGCCGTCGCCCAGCGCCCCGGCGAAGATCGTCGGGTTGGTGGTGACGCCGACGACGCTGCGGGTGGCGACGAGCTCGGCGAGGTTGCCGGTGCGCAGCCGCTCGCGGGAGAGGTCGTCGAGCCACACGGACACGCCCTCCTCGCTGAGCCGGGCGAGGGTGCTGTTCTGGTCTGCCATTGCTGTCATCCCTTCGTCGTGGCGAGCGAGCGCTGCGCCGCGGCCGCGACGGCCTCGGCGGTGAACCCGAACTCGCGGAAGAGGGTCGCGGCGTCCGCCGAGGCCCCGTAGTGCTCGATGGAGACGACCTCGCCTGCGTCACCGACGAAGCGGTGCCACGGCATGGCGATGCCCGCCTCGACGGCCACGCGGGCCCGCACCGTCGGGGGCAGCACCTGGTCGCGGTAGGACTGGTCCTGCTCGAGGAACCACTCGACGCACGGCATGGAGACCACGCGGGTGGCGACGCCCTGGCCCTCGAGCTGCTCGCGCGCCTCGACGGCCAGCTGCAGCTCGGAGCCGGTGGCGATGACGACCACCTCGGGCGCCCCGGAGGACGCGTCGGCCAGCACGTAGCCGCCCTTGGCGACGCCGTCGCGGTCGGTGCCCGCCAGGACGGGCAGGTTCTGCCGGGTCAGCGCCAGGGCGTTGGGGCCCTCCGGGCGCTGCAGCAGCGCTGCCCAGGCGTGGCTGGTCTCGTTCGGGTCGCCGGGGCGGATCACGTCCAGGCCGGGCATGGCCCGCAGCGCGGCGAGGTGCTCGATCGGCTGGTGGGTGGGGCCGTCCTCGCCGAGGCCGATGGAGTCGTGGGTCCAGACGTAGACCACGGAGGACTTCATCAGCGCGGCCAGGCGCACCGCCGGGCGCATGTAGTCGCTGAACACGAGGAACGTGCCGCCGTAGGGGCGGGTGGGCCCGTGCAGGGCGATGCCGTTGAGGATCGCGCCCATGGCGTGCTCGCGGATGCCGAAGTGCAGCGTGCGGCCGTAGGGGTTGGCGGTGAACTTGCCGGTCGAGATCGACTCGGGACCGAACGAGTCCGCGCCCTTGATGGTGGTGTTGTTGGAGCCGGCCAGGTCGGCCGAGCCGCCCCACAGCTCCGGCATGACGGGCCCGAGCCCGGCCAGCACGGCCTCGGAGGCCTTGCGGGTGGCGAGCGCGTCGTCGTCGGTGGTCCAGGACGGCAGCGCGTCGGCCCAGCCGTCGGGCAGGGTGCGGCCCAGCAGCCGGTCGAGCAGCGCCTTGCGGTCGGGCTCGCGGTCGGCCCAGGCGGCGAACTGCTCGTCCCAGGTGCTGCGCAGCTCCTTGGCGCGCTCGCCGACGTCGCGGGTGTGGGCGATGACCTTCTCGTCGACCTCGAAGGTCTGCTCGGGGTCGAAGCCGAGGGCCTCCTTGACGCCGCGGACCTCGTCGTCGCCGAGCGCGGCGCCGTGCGCGTCGCCGGAGTTCATCTTGTTCGGCGCGGGGTAGCCGATGATCGTCCGCAGCAGGATGAGCGAGGGCTTGCCGGTCTCGGCCTTGGCCGCGAGCAGGGCCGCCTCGATCGCGGTGACGTCCTCGCCGCCCTCGACGACCTGCACGTGCCAGCCGTAGGCCTCGTACCGGGCGGCCACGTCCTCGCTCAGCGCGATGTCGGTGTCGTCCTCGATGGAGATCTTGTTGTCGTCGTAGACCAGCACGAGGTTGCCCAGCTGCTGGGTCCCGGCAATGGACGAGGCCTCGGAGGTGACGCCCTCCTCGATGTCCCCGTCGGAGGCGATGACGAACACGTGGTGGTCGAACGGGCTCTCTCCCGGGGCCGCGTCCGGGTCGAACAGGCCACGCTCGCGGCGGGCGGCCATGGCCATGCCCACGGCGGAGGCCAGGCCCTGCCCGAGCGGGCCGGTGGTGATCTCGATGCCCGGGGTGTGGCGGTGCTCGGGGTGCCCGGGGGTGTTGGAGCCCCAGGTGCGCAGCGCCTTGAGGTCGTCGAGCTCGAGGCCGTAGCCGGCGAGGTAGAGCTGGATGTAGAGGGTGAGGCTCGAGTGGCCGCAGGAGAGCACGAAGCGGTCGCGGCCGATCCAGTCCTGGTCGGACGGGTCGTGGCGCATGACGCGCTGGAAGAGGGTGTAGGCGAGCGGGGCCAGGCTCATCGCGGTGCCGGGGTGGCCGTTGCCGACCTTCTGCACGGCGTCGGCGGCGAGCACGCGCACGGTGTCGACGGCACGGGTGTCGAGCTCGGTCCAGTCGTCCGGGTGGCGGGCGGTGGTGAACTCGCGGATCTGTTCCTCGGTGACCGGCACGGGGTGATCGACTCCTGACCTGGGTGGGTGTCCGGCGGGGTGCGCCGGACGGTGGCGGGGTGGGACCGGCGCGCACGGCCGCGTCAGCCCTGGGTCCTCCCCGAGCCTAGTGCTCGGGCGCGCCGGTGACGATCTCGTGGACGCGGGCCCGGGGGCGACCGGGCTCACGCCGGTCGGCCGGGCCCGGGCACCGTGCCCCGGCTACCATCGGGTGGCGCTCCTGCCAGCCGGTCCACGGCGCGGTGGCGACCGAGAAGAGCAGGCGACGAGCCGCCCCCGACGGTGCCCGGGCGGGCACGGTGCGGGGCGCGTGAGGAGATGTGGTGCGGGCAGCCGAGCAGACCGGGCACGGGTCGCGTCCGGGCACCCCCGCCACGGGTACCGCGCCGCGCGGTGGCGCGGCCGGCCGGGTCGCCGCCTACGTCGCGCTCACCAAGCCCCGCGTCATCGAGCTGCTGCTCATCACGACCATCCCGGCGATGCTGCTGGCCCAGCGCGGCGCCATCTCCCTCGGCCTCATCCTCGCGACGCTGGTCGGCGGGCTGATGGCCGCGGCCAGCGCGAACACGCTGAACTGCGTCGCCGACGCGGACATCGACCAGCTCATGCGCCGCACCCGCAAGCGCCCGCTGGCCACCCACTCGGTGCCCACCCGGCACGCGCTGGTGTTCGGCCTGGCCCTGGGCGTGGGCTCCTTCGGCTGGCTGTGGGCGACGGCCAACCTGCTCTCCGGCGTGCTCGCCGTGGGCACCATCGCCTTCTACGTCCTGCTGTACACGCTGGTCCTCAAGCGCCGCACGGCGCAGAACGTGGTGTGGGGCGGTGCCGCGGGCTGCATGCCGGTGGTCATCGGCTGGTCGGCCTCGACGGGCTCGCTGGCCTGGCCCGCCGTGGTGATGTTCGCGATCGTGTTCTTCTGGACGCCACCGCACACCTGGGCGCTGGCCATGCGCTACAAGGACGACTACGCCGCCGCCGGGGTGCCGATGCTCCCGGTGATCGCCACCCCCCGGCAGGTCACTCGCAAGATCCTCAGCTTCAGCTGGGTGATGGTCGCGGTCAGCCTGCTGCTCGCGCTGGCCACGAGCTGGGTCTACGCGGTGGTCGCGGTCGCGGCCGGGGCGTGGTTCCTCGTCATGGCCCACCGGCTGCACGCCGAGGTCGTCGCCGGCCGCGAGCCGCAGCCCATGAAGCTGTTCCACCTGTCGAACAGCTACCTGTCGCTGCTGTTCGTCGGGCTCGCCGTGGACTCGGTGCTCGCCCTGCCCGTCCTGGGTTGACCGGCACCGGCTGACCGGCACCGTCTGACCGGCACCGGCCGGCTCAGTCGCCGGCGCCCTGGGGGAGCAGCACCAGCGAGCCCGTCGTCGCCCGGGCCTGCAGGTCGCGGTGGGCCTGCTCGGCCTCGGCCAGCGGGTAGCGGTGCCCCACCCGCAGGGACAGCGACCCGTCGGCCACCGCGTCGAGCACCTCGCCGGCCCGCCAGCGCATCTCCGCGTCGTCGGCGACGTAGTGCGCCAGCGTCGGCCGGGTGAGGAACACCGAGCCCGCGGCGTTGAGCCGCTGCGGGTCGACCGGGGGCACGGGCCCGCTGGCCGCGCCGAACAGGGCCAGGGTGCCGCGCCGGCGCAGGCTGGCCAGGCTGGCGTCGAAGGTGCTGGCACCGACCCCGTCGTAGACCACGGCCACCCCCTCGCCGTCGGTCAGGTCGCGCACCGCGGCGGCGAGGTCGAGCCCGGGGTCGTCGTAGCGCAGCACCTCGGCTGCGCCCGCCCCGCGGGAGAGCTCCGCCTTCTCGGCCGAGGACGCCGTGGTGATCACCCGGACGCCGCGCGCCACCGCCAGCTGGGTCAGCACCAGCCCGGTGCCCCCCGCCCCGGCGTGGACCAGCACGGTGTCCCCGGCCTGCACCCCGCCGATGGAGGCGATGAGGTAGTGGGCGGTCATGCCCTGCAGCAGCACGCTGGCGGCCTCGGCGTCGGGCAGCAGGTCGGGCACCCGCACGGCCCGGCTCGCCGCCAGCACGACCCGCTCGGCGTAGCTGCCCGGCGCGTCCGACCAGGCCACCCGGTCGCCGACCGCGAGCCCGGTGACGCCCTCGCCCAGCTCGACGACCGCGCCGGCGCCCTCGACGCCCGGCACGTGCGGCAGCTCGACGGGGTAGGTGCCGTCGCGGCGGTAGGTGTCGATGAAGTTGACCCCCGCCGCGGCGACGGCCACGACCACCTCGCCCGGCCCGGGCCGGGGGTCCTCGACCTCGGAGTACTGCAGGACCTCGGGGCCGCCCGTGGCGGACATCACGATCGCGTGCACCCGGCCAGTGTGGCGCACCACGACGGGGCGCCGCGGACGGGCCCCGCCGCGCGGTCCCGCTACGCTCCGGTCATGGCGACGAGCGACGCGCAGGAGTCTGAGAAGAGCGTGTTGGAGGAGACCAAGGAGGCCACCCCGGACGGGCCCGACGCCCGCGAGGTGTCCCGCTCGGCGAAGGCCGTCACCCGGTTCGCCGCGGCCCACGGCGGGTCGACCCGCGCCGTGGTGCAGGGCGTCGCCGCGCACGCGTTCCGCATCACCCTGGTGGGCGCCGACGGCATCCTCGGCGACGTCGTCGTCGCCGACGCCGAGACCGCGGACGCGGTGCTCGCCGAGGCGGGCGTCGAGGCGGCCGAGTGGGACCGCGAGCTGTCCGCCTCCGTCGAGCTCTCCGCCGCCCACCGCGCCCGCATGGCCGGTCGGGCCGGCTGCTAGCTGTAGTGCCCATGACCGTTGTTGACAGCGTGGCGGTCTGAGGGTGGGTGAGGCCTCCGGGTCATGGTGTGGGTGCTGACGCCACATCCCCTGCACCCGGAGGCCTCGATGTCCCACGCTAATGCCGCGTTGACCGTGATCGGACGCGCCGAGCTCGTCCGCCGTGTCCTGCAGGACCACCGCCCCGTCGCGCACGTGGTCAAGGAGATGCACTGCTCGCGGACCACGGGCTACAAGTGGGTGGCCCGCTTCGCGGCCGAGGGGCCCGCCGGGCTGCTCGACCGCCCGTCGCACGCCCGCCACCACCCGAACCGCACCCCGGCCGAGGTCGAGGCCCATGTCGTCGAGCTACGCCGGACCCGCAAGCTCGGACCGGCCCGCATCGGACCGCTGCTCGACCTCGCCCCCTCCACGGTCCACGCGGTCCTGACCCGTCACGGGCTGCACCGGCTGGCCTGGCTCGACCGCCCCACCGGCACCCTGATCCGCCGCTACGAGCGTGACCGGCCCGGCGAGCTGGTCCACGTCGACGTCAAGAAGCTCGGCCGGCTCCGCGACGGCGGCGGGTGGTGGGCCACCGGGCGGGACTCCGAGCAGCACCGCCGCGCCCGCCGAGCCCCCCGCGTCGGGTTCGACTACGTCCACTGCGCCGTCGATGACCACACCCGCCTGGCCTACGCCGAGATCCACCCCGACGAGACCGGCCCCACCTGCGCAGCATTCCTGCGCGCCGCCGCCGCCTTCTTCGCCGCCCACGGCATCCCCCGCATCGAGCGGGTCCTCACCGACAACGCCCTGACCTACCGACGCAGCACCGCCTGGGCCCAAGCCATGACCGACATCGGCGCCAGCCCCCGCTTCACCCGCCCCTACAGGCCACAGACCAACGGCAAGGCCGAACGGTTCAACCGCACCCTCGCCGACGAGTGGGCCTACAGCCGCCCCTTCACCAGCTCAGCCGACCGCGCCGCCGCCCTGCCACCATGGCTGCACACCTACAACCACCACCGCACCCACACCGGCATCGGCGGACACCCACCCATCAGCCGCGTCAACAACGCCCCTGGGCACTACAGCTAGCCCGGTGGCCCGGCCGCCGCGTCGGGTCGTCCTGGCCAGCTGCGCGGCGCTGCCCACCGCCGACGGCGACGACGACGACCTGCCCGGCGCCCTCGCCGCGCGGGGCCTCGACGTGCGGTGGTCACCCTGGGACGACCCGGGCGCCGCGGACGCCGACCTGGTGGTGCTGCGGGCGACGTGGGACTACACCGAGCGGCTCGCCGAGTTCCTCGCCTGGTGCGACCGGGTGCCCCGGTTGGCGAACCCGCCCGCGCTGGTTCGGTGGAGCACCGACAAGGCCTACCTGCTCGACCTGGCCGCGGCGGGGGTCGCCACGGTGCCGACCACCCGCTCGGCCCCGGGCGAGCCGGTGCGGCTGCCCGCCGGCGCCCCCGAGGTGGTCGTCAAGCCTGCGGTGGGGGCGGGCTCGCGGGGCGCCGCACGCTTCGTCGACCCCGCCGCGGCGCGGGCGCACGCCGCCGCGCTGCACGCCCGCGGCCTGCCCGTGCTGGTGCAGCCGTTCCTGCCCGTCGTCGACGCCGAGGGGGAGACGGCGCTGGTGCTCGTGCGCGGCGAGCCGTCGCACGCCTTCACCAAGGGCGCGATGCTCGCCGCCCCTGGGGCAGGCACCGGGGCGACGGACGGGTCCGGGCTCTTCCTCACCGAGACCCTCGGCCCGGCCGCGCCGCCGGCCCGGGCGTGGGCGTTGGCCCGCGCCGCCCTCGAGGTGGCCGCGGCCCGCGCCGGGCTGCGGCCGGCCGACGTGCTGCAGGCGCGGGTCGACGTCCTGGGCGCCGACGAGCCACGGGTGCTCGAGCTCGAGCTCGTCGAGCCGTCGCTGGGCTGGCGTCAGGTGGCGGAGCCGGCCCGGGCTGCGGCGCTGGCGTCGTTCGCCGACGCGGTCGCGGCGCTCGCGAGCGCGCCCACCTGAGTGGTGGTGGCCGCCCACACCGCGGCCAGGGCGGCGGTCACGGCCCCGGCCCCGGCGACGTGCACGGCGACGAGCACCTCGGGCACCCCGGTGTAGTACTGCACGAGCCCGACGAGACCCTGGGCGAGGACGACCGCGAGCAGCAGCCAGGTCCGGCGCAGCAGGGCCGTGGCCCCCGCGCGGCGCAGCAGCACGGCCAGGGCCCCGACGGCCACGAGCAGCGCGACGACGAGGTCGCCGTGCAGGTGCACCAGCGCGGTGATGGCGACGTCGAGGCGCGGGGTCGTCGCGTCCCCCGCGTGCGGCCCCGCCCCGGTCACGGTCGTCCCCGCGGCGAGCACGAGCGCGAGCAGCACGGCCGCGGCCACGACGACCCGGCGGACCACCGGCGCGACGACCACCGCGCTGCGGGCGCCGTCGGGCACGGCCACCCCCACGTGGAGCTGCACGGCCAGCCAGACCAGCACCATCGACAGCAGCAGGTGCAGCGCGACCGTCCACCACACCAGCCCGGTGAGCACGGTGATGCCGCCCAGGACGGCCTGCGCGACCGTGCCCAGCGGCAGCGTCCACGCGTAGCGGCGCAGCGCGGGGCGCCGGCCCCCGCGGACCACGACCAGCACGGCGGCGACGGCGGCGAGGGTGACGAGGTAGGTGAGCATCCGGTTGCTGAACTCGATCGCCTGGTGCAGCGCGGGCACCGTCTCCCCGGTGGGCACGAAGCTGCCGGGGAAGCACTGCGGCCACGTCGGGCAGCCCAGGCCGGAGCCGGTCACCCGCACCACGGCACCGGTCACGGCGATGCCCGCCTGGGTCAGCGCGGCGACGAACGTGAACCGGCGCTGGGCGGTGACCGAGGGCTCCGGCAGGCGGTGGACGAGGGAGGAGACGGGTCCTCGGGGCCGGGTGCTCGCGACGCTGCTCACGGCTCCCAGGGTAGGGCCGGTCAGGTGAACTTGAAGGTGCGAGCGGCGGCGACGCCCGCCACAGCACCCCACACCACGAGCGCGCCCAGGCCCAGCAGGTCGACCCGGCCGAGCAGCGCCTCGCGCAGCGACTCGACCAGCGCCCCCGAGGGCAGCAGCGTCGCCACGGTGGCCAGGCTGCCCGGCAGCTTCGCCAGCGGCACCACGACCCCGCCCAGGCCCAGCAGCACGAACCAGGCGATGTTGGCCACGGCGAGCACCACCTCGGCCTTGAGCGAGCCCCCGAGCAGCAGGCCCAGCGCCCCGAAGGTGACGGTGCCGAGCGCGAGGACGACGGCCCCGAGCGCGAGCCCGGCGACCGACGGGCGCCAGCCCAGCCCGACGCCGATGAGCCCCAGCACGACGGCCTGCATCGCGACGACGACGAGCACGGCCGCGGACTTGCCGCCCAGGATCCCCCAGCGGGGCAGCGGGGTGGCCCCGAGCCGCTTGAGGGCGCCGTAGCGGCGGTCGAACCCGACCGCGATGGCCTGCCCGGTGAACGCGGTGGAGATGACGGCGAGGCCGACGATGCCGGGGACGACCGTGTCGACCCGCTTGCCCTCGAGCTCGACGATCGGCAGCAGCGTCAGCCCGACCAGCAGGGTGATGGGGATGAGCAGGGTGAGCAGCAGCTGCTCGCCGTTGCGCAGCAGCAGCCGCAGCTCGAGGGCGGCCTGCGCGGCGAGCATGGCGGGCACGGCGGCCGGGTCCGGGTCGGGGGAGAAGGTGCCGGCGGGGAAGCGCGTGGCCCGGTCCGGCGCGGCGTCCGTCCCCGTGGCGGCGGGCTCGCGGGGTGGGGTCACGGCCGCAGCTCCCGTCCGGTCAGCTCGAGGAACACGTCCTCCAGGCTGCGCCGCGCGACGCGCAGGTCCCGGGCGAGGACGTCGAGCCGCGCGCACCAGGAGGTGACGGTGGCCAGGGCCTGGGGGTCCACGGGGCCCTCCACGAGGTAGCTGCCGGGCTGCGGCTCGGTGCACCGGTAGCCCTCCGGCAGGGCGCTGCGCAGCAGCTCGAGGTCGAGCGAGGCCGGGGCGGAGAAGCGCAGCTGGCGCTCGGCGCCGTCGGTGGTCAGCTCGGTGGGCGTGCCGCGGGCCACGACGGCGCCGTGGTCGACGATGACGACGTGGTCGGCCAGGGTCTCGGCCTCGTCCATGAGGTGGGTGGTGAGCAGCACCGCCACCCCGTCGCGGGCCAGGCCGGCGACGAGGTCCCACACCAGCAGCCGCGCCTGGGCGTCGAGGCCCGCGGTGGGCTCGTCGAGGAAGACCAGCTCGGGGCGCCCGACGATGGCGCAGGCCAGCGCGAGCCGCTGCTGCTGGCCCCCGGAGAGCCTGCGGTAGGACGTCCCGGCCGCCTCGGTCAGGCCCAGCACGTCGAGCAGCCAGTCCGGGTCGAGCGGGCGGGCGCAGTAGGCGGCGACGAGCCGCAGCATCTCCCCGGCCTTGGCCCCCGGGTAGGCACCGCCGCCCTGCAGCATCACGCCGATGCGCGGGCGCAGCCGGGCCGACTGGCGCACCGGGTCCAGGCCGAGGACCGACACGGTGCCCTCGTCGGGGGTGAGGAAGCCCTCGCACAGCTCGACGGTCGACGTCTTGCCCGCCCCGTTCGGCCCGAGCAGGGCGAGGACCTCGCCGCGGGCCAGGTCGAGGTCGAGGCCGGCGACGGCGCGGGTGGTGCCGAAGTGCTTGACGACGCCGCGCAGGCTGACCGCGGTCCCCGCCGCGGCCGACGGGCTCGTGGTCACGAGGGTCCAGCGTAAGCGTGCTCGGCGGGTCCGGCCGGTCCGGCCGTCCGGGGGCTGCGCAGCACCCGGACCTGGTCGAGCCACGGCACCGCCCGGTTGCTGGCCGCGGCGATGACCAGCACGGCCAGCACGGCGGCCACCACGGCCTGCAGGATCACGAAGGGCGGCTGGTCCCCGCCGTTGGGCATGAGGATCACCGAGATGACGGCCGAGACCACGACGGCGGGCCGGCGGAACGCGGGGGCCGAGGCCCACGCCGCCAGCGGGATCGCCGCCCACAGCAGGTACCAGGGGTGCACGACGGGGAACAGCAGCACGACGGCGCCGAGGGTGATGCCGAGCCCGCCGACCGCGTGCAGCCGTCCGGAGCGCACCGCCAGCAGCATCCGCACCCCGACGGCCGCCGCGACGAGCGCGCCGATGAGGCGGGTCAGGGTCAGCACCGCGGAGGTGTGGTCGCCGAGGCCGAGCAGCAGCCCGACCCGACCGGTGGCCATCCCGGCCAGGGTCGACAGCGACATCCAGCTGCGCACCGCGTTGGCCGTGCCGAGGGTCCCCAGCCAGCCGAACCCGAGCCCGGTGGCCTCGCTGACGGCGACGCCCACGACGGCGGCCACCGCGCCGAGCACCGCCCCGGCGCGGAGCACGGCGGGCCACCCCCCGCCCCAGCGCCGGGCCAGGGCCATCCCGACGAAGCCGAGCGCGATGAGGGTGGGCAGCTTGACCAGCGCGGAGAGCACGACCAGGCCGGTGCCCGCGGCCAGGGTCAGCGCCGTGGTGCCGGTGAGCGGCCGGGAGGACTCGACCGCGACGAGGCACACCTCGAGCCCGGCGAGCACGAGGCCGAGCATGAGCGCCTCGTTGTGGATGCCGGAGACGAGGTGGAACAGCACAAGCGGGTTGAGCACCCCGAGCCAGAGGGCGGGGACGGGGGCGACCCCGCAGCGGCGGGCGAGCCGGGGCAGCGACCACGCGATGAGCGCCACGCCGGCCAGCGCCAGCAGCCGGTGCAGGAAGATGCCCTCCAGGATCGCGTTGCCGGTGATCGAGGAGATGCCCTTGCCCAGCCACAGGAACACCGGGCCGTAGGGGGCGGGGGTGTCGCGCCAGATCGTCGGCACGGTGCGGGTCAGCACGTCGTCCACCCCGAGGGCCTGCGCGGGGCCCAGCGCGTACGGGTCGAGCCCGCGGGCGGCGATCTCGGACTGCGCCAAGTAGCTGTAGACGTCCTTGCTGAACATCGGCGGCGCCACGCACAGCGGCAGCGCCCACAGCAGCAGGGTGCGGTAGAGCTGGCGCACCGTCATCCGCCGCGGGGCCTCCCCGCGGGCGAAGCGGCCGACCACCAGCCAGCACGCGGTGACGACGACCATGCCGGTGACCGTGACGGCCAGCGACGCGCTGGGCAGCCGGGCGGGCAGGCCCAGCACCCGCACCCCCTGCGTCGGGTTCTGCAGCACGGGGTTGGCCCCGGCCCCGAGCGAGCCGATGGCCATGAGCAGGGTGCCGAGCACGCCGAGGCGGCGGGTGGAGCGCAGCAGCGCGGTCTCGGTGACGTCGAGCGGGGGCGCGGTGGCCTCGACCCCGTCGCCGTGCAGCACCGACACCCGCGAGCCGGCCGGGGCGCGGGAGCCGCGCGCGGCAGGGGCCTGCACGGGGGAGTCCTGCGCGGTGGGGTCCGGCGCGGGGGGGTCCTGCGTGGTGGTGGGCTGGGCCGCAGGGGCCCGGGTCACGCCGGACGTGGCACGTCGAGCCACGTCCTCGGGTGCCGCCACGGGGCCGAGCGTAACCGCGGCACGGCCGCCGGCCCCGCTCGTCCGGGGGAGCCCGCCGCGCCGGCGACCGGCCCCGGTGGACCGCAGCCGGTAATTGCGTCACACTGGTGTGGTGAAATACGACCAGGCGGTGACGGCGGGCCACGGCCCCGCCGCGTCCGGTCGTACCGTGCCCGGTCGCCCAGTGCCCGGTCGCCCAGTGCCCGGTCGCACCGTGCCCGGCCGCGGGGTCGACCCGCTCGGCCAGACCCGCGACGCGGTGGCCCGCACCCTGCTCGAGCACGGCCCGGTCTCGGCGGCCGACGTCGCCGAGCGGCTCGGGGTGAGCCCGGCCGGCGTGCGCCGCCACCTCGAGGCCCTGGTCGACGCGGCGGAGGCCACCAGCGCCCCCACCCCGGTGCGCCGCGACCGCGGCCGGGGCAGGCCCGCGCGCCGCTACCTGCTCACCGCGGCCGGCCGCTCCCGCTTCGGCCACGCCTACGACGACCTGGCCGTCGACGCGCTGCGCCAGCTGCGCGAGCTCGGGGGCGACGACGCGGTGCGGGCCTTCGCCCGACGCCGCGTCGACACCGTCACCGCGCCCGCCCGCGCCGCGGGGACCGACCAGCGCGAGGTGGCCCGCACCCTGGCCGGGGCGCTCACCGGGGCTGGGTACGCTGCCTCGGTCCGCGACGTCGGCAGCGGTGTGGAGCTGTGCCAGCACCACTGCCCGGTGGCCCACGTGGCCGCGGAGTTCCCCGAGTTCTGCGAGGCCGAGCGCGAGGTGTTCGCCGAGCTGCTGGGCACGCACGTGCAGCGCCTGGCCACCATCGCCAACGGCGACCCGGTGTGCACCACCCACGCCCCCGGCCCCACGCAGACCAGCCCCACCCAGACCAGTCCCGCCCAGACCCGCACCACCACGACAGATCTCCGGAAGGAGCTCGCATGACCCTCACCCCCGAGCAGGTCACCGCAGGGACCACCGACGTGCCGAAGCTGACCCAGGACGAGACGATCGCCTCGCTCGGCCAGTACGAGTACGGCTGGTCGGACTCCGACGTGGCCGGGGCGAGCGCCAAGCGCGGTCTGTCCGAGGCCGTGGTCCGCGACATCTCGCAGAAGAAGTCCGAGCCGGAGTGGATGCTGGAGAAGCGGCTCAAGGCGCTGGCGACCTTCGACCGCAAGCCCATGCCCAGCTGGGGCTCCGACCTCGGCGGCATCGACTTCGAGAACATCAAGTACTTCGTGCGCTCCTCGGAGAAGCAGGCCGCCACGTGGGACGACCTGCCCGCCGACATCAAGAACACCTACGACAAGCTCGGCATCCCCGAGGCGGAGAAGCAGCGCCTGGTCTCCGGCGTGGCCGCCCAGTACGAGTCCGAGGTCGTCTACCACTCGATCCGCGAGGATCTCGAGGCCCAGGGCGTGCTGTTCCTCGACACCGACTCCGGGCTGCGTGAGCACCCCGAGCTGTTCGAGGAGTACTTCGGCTCCGTCATCCCGGCCGGGGACAACAAGTTCTCCGCGCTCAACGCCGCGGTGTGGTCGGGCGGGTCGTTCATCTACGTCCCCAAGGGCGTGCACGTCGACATCCCGCTGCAGGCCTACTTCCGCATCAACACCGAGAACATGGGCCAGTTCGAGCGGACGCTGATCATCGTCGACGAGGGTGCCTACGTGCACTACGTCGAGGGCTGCACGGCGCCGATCTACAAGTCGGACTCGCTGCACTCCGCGGTCGTGGAGATCATCGTCAAGAAGGGCGGCCGCTGCCGCTACACGACCATCCAGAACTGGTCGAACAACGTCTACAACCTCGTCACCAAGCGCGCCAAGGCCGAGGAGGGCGCGACGATGGAGTGGATCGACGGCAACATCGGCTCCAAGGTGACGATGAAGTACCCCGCGGTGTGGATGACCGGCCCGCACGCCCACGGCGAGGTCCTGTCCATCGCCTTCGCCGGCGAGGGCCAGCACCAGGACGCCGGGGCCAAGATGCTGCACCTGGCGCCGCACACCAGCTCCACGATCGTGAGCAAGTCCGTGGCGCGCGGCGGGGGTCGCACCTCCTACCGCGGCCTGGTGCAGGTCAACAAGGGCGCCCACGGGTCGAAGTCGACGGTCAAGTGCGACGCGCTGCTCGTCGACCAGATCAGCCGCTCCGACACCTACCCCTACGTGGACGTCCGCGAGGACGACGTGTCCATGGGCCACGAGGCGACGGTGTCGAAGGTCAGCGACGACCAGCTCTTCTACCTGATGAGCCGCGGGCTGAGCGAGGACGAGGCCATGGCCATGATCGTGCGCGGGTTCATCGAGCCCATCGCCCGCGAGCTGCCCATGGAGTACGCCCTCGAGCTCAACCGCCTGATCGAGCTGCAGATGGAAGGGGCCGTGGGCTGACGTGAGCGCACCCTCAGCACCCGCCGCCTCCTCCGGCGACGAGGCCGCCGTGGCCGTCGCCGGCACCGACGCGGTGGCGCACCGCTACAGCGCGGCCCCGGCCGCCAGCCGCGGCGAGGCCTTCCGCTCCCGCGACGTCGAGGCCTTCGAGGTCCCGTCGTCGCGGGACGAGGCGTGGCGGTTCACCCCGCTGCGCCGGCTGCGCGGCCTGCACGACGGGTCCGCGCCGGCCACCGGCCGCGTCACCGTCGAGGTCACGGCCCCGCAGGACGCGACGGTCGAGACCGTCGGCATGGACGACCCGCGCCTCGGTGACGGCGGCACCCCCGCCGACCGGGTCGCCGCCCAAGCGTGGACCTCGGCCCCCGAGGCCACCGTGGTCTCGGTCGGCCAGGACACCGAGCTCACCGAGCCGGTCGTGGTCACCATGTCCGGGCCGGGGGTCGACCAGGTCGCCTACGGGCACCTGCAGGTGCGCCTGGCGCCGTTCGCGCGCGCCGTGGTCGTGCTCGACCAGCGCGGCTCCGGCACCTACGCCGAGAACGTCGAGCTCGTGGTGGGCGACTCCGCGCACCTGACCTTCGTCGCGGTGCAGGACTGGGCCGACGACGCCGTGCACGTCACCGCGCACCACGCCAGCGTGGGCCGCGACGCCACCCTGCGGCACACCGCGGTCAGCCTCGGCGGCGACGTCGTCCGGCTCAGCCCGACGGTGAGCTACGCCGCGCCGGGCGGGGACGCGGAGCTGCTGGGCCTGTACTTCGCCGACGCCGGCCAGCACCTCGAGCAGCGCCTCTTCGTCGACCACTCGGAGAAGCACTGCAAGTCGAGCGTCGTCTACAAGGGCGCCCTGCAGGGCGTGCCCGACGGCGACCAGCAGGCCCCCGGCCAGCGGGTCCCCGACGCGCACACCGTGTGGATCGGCGACGTGCTCATCCGCGCCGCCGCCGAGGGCACGGAGACCTTCGAGCTCAACCGCAACCTCGTCCTCACCGACGGGGCGCGGGCGGACTCGGTGCCGAACCTGGAGATCGAGACCGGGGAGATCGTCAGCGCCGGGCACGCCAGCGCCACCGGGCGGTTCGACGACGAGCAGCTGTTCTACCTGCGCTCCCGGGGCATCCCCGAGGACCAGGCGCGCCGGCTCGTGGTCCGTGGCTTCTTCCACGAGGTCATCAACAAGATCACGCTGCCCGAGCTGCGCGAGCGCCTCGAGGACGCGATCGAGGCCGAGCTCGCCGCCGTCGGCGTCTGAGCACCGGGCGCCGGGCTCGAGCCCCCGCCCCCCACAGCACCTGACCAGCACCACCGCACGAGAGAGGGGACCGACCGTGTCCACCCTGGAGATCAAGGACCTGCACGCGAGCGTCAGCACCGGTGACGCCACCGAGCCCACCAAGGAGATCCTGCGCGGGGTCAACCTCACCGTCCGCTCCGGCGAGACCCACGCGATCATGGGCCCCAACGGCTCGGGCAAGTCGACGCTGTCCTACGCCATCGCCGGGCACCCCAAGTACGAGGTGACCTCGGGGTCGATCACCCTCGACGGCGAGGACGTCCTCGCCATGACCGTCGACGAGCGCGCCCGGGCCGGGCTGTTCCTGGCCATGCAGTACCCCGTCGAGGTGCCCGGCGTCTCGATGTCGAACTTCCTGCGCTCCGCGGCCACCGCGACCCGCGGCGAGGCCCCGAAGGTGCGGCACTGGGTCAAGGAGGTCAAGACCGCGATGTCCGACCTCGACATCGACCCCACCTTCGCCGAGCGCAGCGTCAACGAGGGCTTCTCCGGCGGCGAGAAGAAGCGCCACGAGATCCTCCAGCTGGGCCTGCTCAAGCCGAAGGTGGCCATCCTCGACGAGACCGACTCCGGCCTGGACGTCGACGCGCTGCGCATCGTCAGCGAGGGCGTGAACCGCTACAAGGAGACCGAGGACGGCGGGGTCCTGCTGATCACGCACTACCAGCGGATCCTCAAGTACATCAAGCCCGACCACGTCCACGTGTTCTCCGGCGGGCGCATCGTCGAGTCCGGCGGCCCCGAGCTGGCCGAGGAGCTCGAGACCAACGGCTACGTGCGGTTCACCGACGCCGACAAGGCCGCGGCCCTCGACGAGGCAGCCTCGGCGGCGGTCTGAGCATGACCGCCACCAGCGAGCGCACCGCCACGGCCGGCCTCGACGTCGCCCGGCTGCGTGCCGACTTCCCGATCCTGGGCCGCACGGTCCGGGACGGGAAGCCGCTGGTCTACCTCGACTCGGGGGCGACCTCGCAGCGGCCGGTGCAGGTGCTCGACGCCGAGCGGGCGTTCCTCACCACCAGCAACGCCGCCGTCCACCGCGGCGCCCACCAGCTCGCCGAGGAGGCGACCGACGCCTACGAGGCGGCGCGGCGCACCATCGCGTGCTTCGTCGGCGCGGCCGTGGACGAGCTGGTGTTCACCAAGAACGCCACCGAGGCGCTCAACCTCGTCGCGTACACCCTGGGCGACCCCCGGGCCGGTGAGCTGGCCGTGGGGGAGGGCGACGAGGTCGTCGTCACCGAGCTCGAGCACCACGCGAACCTGGTGCCGTGGCAGGAGCTGTGCCGCCGCACCGGGGCCACCCTGCGCTGGTACGGCCTCACCCCGGACGGCCGCATCGACCTCGACTCCCTCGAGCTCACCGGTCGGACGAAGGTGGTCGCGTTCGCCCACCAGTCGAACGTCCTGGGGTCCGTGGCCCCCGTGGCCGAGCTGGTCCGCCGCGCCCGCGCCGTCGGCGCCCTCACCGTGCTCGACGCGTGCCAGTCGGTGCCGCACGCCCCGATCGACGTCGCCGCCCTCGGGGTCGACTTCGCCGCGTTCTCCGGGCACAAGATGCTGGGCCCCTCCGGGGTGGGGGTGCTCTACGGCCGCAACGCCCTGCTCGCCGCGCTGCCCCCGTTCCTCACCGGCGGCTCGATGATCGAGAAGGTCGAGATGGCCGTCTCCACCTACGCGGCACCGCCGCAGCGCTTCGAGGCCGGGGTGCCCATGACCTCGCAGGCCGTGGGCCTGGGTGCGGCCGTCGACTACCTGACGGCCATCGGCATGGACCGCGTGGCCGAGCACGAGCGCGCGCTGACCGCGGCCACCCTGGCCGGGCTCGCCGAGCTGCCGGGGGTCCGCGTCGTCGGGCCGACCGACACCACCGACCGCGGCGGGGCCGTGAGCTTCGTCGTCGACGGGGTGCACGCCCACGACGTCGGGCAGGTCCTCGACGACGAGGGCGTCGCCGTGCGCGTCGGGCACCACTGCGCGTGGCCGCTGCACCAGCGCCTCGGCGTCGCCGCGACGGTGCGGGCGTCGTTCGCCCTCTACAACACCCTCGACGAGGTCGACGCGCTGCTCGCCGCGGTGCGCCGGGCCCAGGAGTTCTTCGGGGAGGCCCGCTGATGCGGATGGACCAGCTCTACCAGCAGATCATCCTCGACCACTACAAGCTCCCGCACGGCCGCGGCCTGCTCGAGGCGGGGGACGGCCAGCCCAGCGCCGACTCCCACCAGGTCAACCCGACCTGCGGGGACGAGGTGACGCTGCGGGTGAGCCTGACCCCCGACGGCGAGCGCGTCGTCGCCGTCACCCACGACGGGCAGGGCTGCTCGATCAGCCAGGCGTCGTCGTCGGTGCTGGTCGACCTCGTCGACGGCGAGCCCGTGGCCGAGGCCATGGCCACCCTCGCCGCGTTCGAGGAGATGGTCACCAGCCGGGGCACCGTCGAGGGCGACGCCGAGGTCCTCGGTGACGCGGTCGCCTTCGCCGGCGTCGCGAAGTACCCCGCCCGCGTGAAGTGCGCCCTGCTCGGGTGGGTGGCGTTCAAGGACGCCGTCTCCCGGGCCACCGCGACCGGAGCGCAGGCCAGCCCGACCGCCAGCACCCCCCAGCCAGGAGGACACCCCCAGTGAGCGAGACCACCACCGACCCGACCGCCCGCGCCGGGCGCACCGCCGCCGACCTGGACGCGGCCGCCACGCCGCCCGCGCCCGCGTCGGGGGCCGCGCTGCCGGCCATCGACGAGGTCGAGGAGGCCATGCGCGACGTGGTCGACCCCGAGCTCGGCATCAACGTCGTCGACCTCGGCCTGGTCTACGACCTACGCGTCGACGAGGACCGGGTCGCCATCATCGACATGACGCTGACCTCGGCGGCCTGCCCGCTCACCGACGTCATCGAGGACCAGGCCCGCTCGGCGCTCACCGCCGACGGCCTGTGCGACGACATCAAGATCAACTGGGTCTGGATGCCGCCGTGGGGCCCGGACAAGATCACCGAGGACGGCCGCGAGCAGCTCAGGGCGCTCGGCTTCACCGTGTAGGGCCCCGCCCCTGGGTGTGATAACTGCACCCAGGGCGCGAGGGTGCGTTCACAGCCCCGGCACGGCCGCGGCGCCCACCAGCCGTCGGCGCATGCGGCCGTCCAGGTGCGGCAGCAGCGCGGTCATCGCGCCCGCGGTGCCCGCCGGGTCGGTGCGGCCGAGCAGGTAGGCGCGCTGCCGGTCCGGGTCCAGGGCGAAGAAGGCGTGGAAGAAGGCGTCCGTCTCCGCCGCGTCGAACCCGACCAGGGCGCGCAGCCCCCGCAGCCGCAGCGCGTGCACGGCGCGGGCCCGGGCCGACCACAGCACCCGGTGCAGGTCCGCGGCGCCAGCCCCCGCGGCGACGAGCTCGGCCAGCCGCGGCGCGAGGCCGAGCGCCGCGGCCACGCTGTACCCGGTCGCCGGGTGGACCAGGGGCGCGGCCGCCCCGAAGCGCACCACCGCGGGGGCCGCCCCCAGCCACTCGCGGCGCGGCAGCGGGGTGTCCAGCGCGAAGCGCACCCGCTCGGTGCGCTCCCCGCCGGTGAGCACCACCCCGCGCCGCTGGAGCCGGGCGGCCAGCCGCGACCGCAGCTCGGCCCCGGGCAGCCCCGGGCCGGCCAGCGACGTCTCCTCCAGCAGCACCTCGTCCCCGCCCAGCGGCACCGCGTAGCAGAAGGTGGGCGCCGCCGCGGTGCCGCGGCCGTGGTCCGGCCGCCAGTCCATGAACAGCCCTGCCGCCCCGTCGAGCAGCGGCGCCGCCTGCGCGGTGGTGACGACCACGCCGTGCGCGGTCTGCACGGTGCGGCCCCGGGTGCCCGCACCCCGGGCGTCCACCACCACCCGGGCGGGCACCTCGGTGCCGTCCGCGGTGCTCACCCCGTCGGGCCGCAGCGCCGTCGCCCGCGCGGCGACGACCCGCACCGCGTCGAGGCGCAGGCCGTCCTGCAGCGCGGGCACGTCGAGCACGGCGTAGGCGCCGGGTGCGGGGGCGTCGCCGCCGGCCGCGGTGCGCACCACCGGGTGCTCCACGCGGGCGGCCACGGGCACGCCCGGGTCGAGCTCGGCGGTGAACGCGCCGTAGGTCGACGTCCAGCGCCGGTGCGGTGCGGGGTCGACGAGCACGACCGTGAGACCCAGGCCGGCCGCGGACGCCGCGAGCGACCGCCCGGCGGGTCCCGCGCCGACCACGGCGAGGTCGGCGGGCGGGTCGGCGGGGCTCACGAGCGCTGATCCCACCACGGTCCGGGCCCCGCCGCGCGAGCCCCAGGCGTGGCGCGCGTCGAGCCCGCGCGGGCCGTCCTAGGGTGGGGGCAGTGAGCACCGAGCAGAACGGTCCGGCCGGGAGCGGCGGCGAGGAGATCACGCCCGCCGCGGTGCGGCGCCAGCTCTCCGCCGTGGCCGACGCGGTGCTCGGCCGCGCGGACCGGATCGAGGTCAACCTGCTCGAGCTCGGGGCCCGCCAGCCCGGCTCCGCCGCCGCCGACGTGGTGTGGGCGGGTGCGGACGACCTGCCGCGCCTCGTCGCCGCCGACACGCTGCCCGACGCGCTGCGCGGGGCCCGCGGGGTGCTGCGTCCCGGTGGCCTGGTGGTGCTGGCCGCGCCCGACCCGGCCGAGCTCGCGGCGCTGCACGCGGTGGACGCCACCGGCCGCGACGACGCCGGCGCCACCGTGCTGCCGGCCTGGGAGTTCTCCACCGACGGCCTGCGCTACTCCCGCCACGACCTGCGCCTCACGCTGGTCGACGGCACCTGGACCTGCACGGCGCAGGCCCCCGTGGCCCACCGGGTGCCGACCGCGGACGAGGTGGCCACCGCGCTGACCCACGCCGGGTTCTGGTCGCCCCAGCTGCTGGGACGCTCCGAGACCGGGCTGGCGGTGCCCGTGTGGGCCGCGGTGGCGCCGGGGGACGAGGACCCCAACGGCCCGGCCGCCCGGTCCGGCGCGGACCCCGTCGGCGCGGCGACCGGCTAGGGGTGGCCGCGCGGGTCCACGCCCTGCCCGGCGGGGGCCGGCGCGTCGAGGTCGACCGCGACCGGCTCGGCCGCTTCCTCGACGGGGTGGCGGCACGGCACGGCGGCGTCCTGTCCACCGAGGGCACGGCCGACGGGGTCGTGCTGCGCACCGGGGACGCCACCACCGTCACCGTCCGCGCCACCACGGGGGGCCTCGCGCCGCACCCGCCCGTCCCCGGGCCTGCGGTGGCCGACCTGCTGGCGCACGTCGCGTTGCCGCGGCGCACCGGCCTGCTCCTGGTCCGCGCCGGCGGGCACACCGCCGGGGTGGCCGTGGCGGGCCGCGTGGTGGTGTCGTCCACCGACCACCGGCTGGTGCAGGGCCGCAGCGCGGCCGGGGGCTGGTCGCAGCAGCGCTTTGCCCGGCGGCGGGCCGGGCAGCTGCGCGACGCGCTCGCCCAGGCCGCCGACACCGCCGCGCGGGTGCTGCTCGACGCGGACCTCGCGGTCCTGGTCACCGGTGGGGACCGCGGCCACCTCGACGCCGTGCTCGCCGACCGCCGGCTGGCCCCGCTGCGCGCGCTGCGGGCCGAGCGGAACCTCGAGGTGGGGGAGCCGCGGCGGGTGACCCTGGACGAGGCGGCCCGCCGGGCGGACGGCGTGGTGGTCGACCTCGTCCCCGGCTGAGGCCGGTCGGGGCTACAGCCCGCCGGTGGCGAGCAGCCCGCCGTCGACGCGCACGCACTCGCCGGTGATCCAGGAGGCGGCGTCGGAGGCCAGGAACCCGACGAGGCCGGCGACGTCCTCCGGGGCACCGAGCCGCTTGGCCGGGTACTTCGCGGCCACGTCGTCCTCGCCGGCGGAGTACAGGGCCTCGGCGAAGCGGGTCTTGACCACGGCGGGGGCGACCGCGTTGACGCGGATGCCGGGGCCGAGCTGCCAGGCGAGCTCCTCGGTCAGCCGGATGACGGCCGCCTTGGACGCGCCGTAGGCCGAGATCACCCCGGTGGAGCGCAGCCCGGCCACGCTGGCCACGTTGACCACCACGCCGCCGTTCTCGGCCATCCACGCGGCGTGCGCCTGCTGCACGAACCCCAGCATGGCCACCACGTTGACGTCGAAGATCTTCTTGACGCCCACGAGGTCGGCGGTCATGAGGTCGCCGTAGACGGGGTTGATGCCGGTGTTGTTGACGAGCACGTCGAGCGAGCCGTGCGTCTCGACGGAGCGGCGGACGGCGTCGGCGCGGTGCTCGGCGTCCCCGGCGTTGCCCGCGACCGCGAGGACCCGTGCGCCCGGGACCTCCTGGCGCAGCTCCTCGGCGGCCTGCTCGAGCTCGGGGAGCTTGCGCGCGGTGATGGTGACGGCGGCGCCGCGGCGCGCCAGCTCGGCCGCGATCGCCCGGCCAATGCCCCGGCTGGCCCCGGTGACGAGGGCGGACCGCCCGTCCAGGCTGGTGTGGTCGGCGGGCTCGCTGGGCAGCATCGCGGAGGTCATGCGCGCACGCTAAACCACGTCTGTGACCCCGGTCGCAGGCCGGTCCCCGGTAGGCTCGCCGGGTTCGGGGCTGTGCTGCGCGGTGCCCGCGCCCCCCTGTGACACCCCCGACGTCTGGAGCCCCCCGAAGTGATCACCGCGACCGACCTGGAGCTGCGCGCCGGGGCCCGGACCCTGCTCTCCGCGCCCGGGCCGGCGCTGCGCATCCAGCCGGGGGACCGCATCGGCCTGGTCGGGCGCAACGGGGCGGGCAAGACGACCACCATGCGGGTGCTGGCGGGGGAGGGCGAGCCCTACGCCGGGTCGGTCACCCGCAGCGGCGACCTCGGCTACCTGCCGCAGGACCCGCGCGAGGGCGACCTGGCCATCACCGCCCGGGAGCGCGTGCTGTCCGCCCGCGGCCTCGACGAGCTGCTCCGCGACCTGGAGAAGCAGCAGATCGTCATGGCCGAGGTGGCCGGGGGCGCCGCGCAGGACAAGGCGGTGCGCCGCTACGGGGCGCTGGAGGAGCGGTTCGCCTCGCTCGGCGGCTACGCCGCGGAGAGCGAGGCCGCTCGCATCTGCGCCAACCTGTCCCTGGCCGACCGCATCCTGGCCCAGCCGCTGTCCACCCTGTCCGGCGGGCAGCGCCGCCGCGTCGAGCTGGCCCGGATCCTGTTCGCGGCCTCCGACGGCAGCGGCGCGCGCTCGGACACCACGCTGCTGCTCGACGAGCCGACCAACCACCTCGACGCCGACTCCATCACGTGGCTGCGCGGCTTCCTGCAGAACCACGAGGGTGGCCTGGTCGTCATCAGCCACGACGTGGACCTGCTGGCCGCCGTCGTCAACCGGGTGTGGTTCCTCGACGCCGTCCGCGCCGAGGCCGACGTCTACAACATGACGTGGCAGCGCTACCTCGACGCGCGCGCCACCGACGAGCAGCGCCGCCGCCGGGAGCGCGCCAACGCGGAGAAGAAGGCCGGGGCGCTGCGGGCGCAGGCCGCGAAGATGGGGGCCAAGGCCACCAAGGCCGTGGCCGCGCAGAACATGGCCAAGCGGGCCGACAAGCTCATGGCCGGCCTCGACGAGGTCCGCGTCTCGGACAAGACGGCGCGCATCCGGTTTCCCGAGCCCGCGTCCTGCGGCAAGACGCCCCTCATGGCGTCCGGGCTGACGAAGGTCTACGGCTCGCTGGAGATCTTCACCGGGGTGGACCTGGCCATTGACCGGGGCTCGCGCGTGGTCGTGCTCGGGCTGAACGGCGCGGGCAAGACGACCCTGCTGCGGCTGCTGGCCGGCACCGAGAAGCCCGACGCCGGACGGCTCGAGCCCGGCCACGGGCTGAAGATCGGCTACTTCGCCCAGGAGCACGAGACCCTCGACCACCGGGCGAGCGTGTGGGAGAACATCCGTCACGCCGCGCCGGACACCCCGGAGCAGCAACTGCGCAGCCTGCTCGGGGCGTTCCTGTTCACCGGGGACCAGCTCGACCAGCCCGCGGGAACGCTGTCGGGCGGCGAGAAGACCCGGCTGGCGCTGGCGGGCCTGGTGTCCTCGGCGGCCAACGTGCTGCTGCTCGACGAGCCGACCAACAACCTCGACCCCGTCTCCCGCGAGCAGGTGCTCGACGCGCTGCACAGCTACGCGGGCGCCGTCGTGCTGGTCACCCACGACCCGGGCGCGGTGGAGGCGCTGTCCCCGGAGCGGGTGATCCTGCTGCCCGACGGCTCGGAGGACCACTTCTCCGCCGAGTACATGGAGCTCATCGAGCTGGCCTGACCGGGCCGCGGACCACCCGCACCGAAGATCGAACCGCCCGCGGGGACGGCTGCGAAGACCGGGTACACCGACCGTCGGTGGAACCCGAGCAGCTGGAGGAAACCCGTGACGACGATCAGCAAGGGCACCCGCATCACCGGTCAGTCGCGCGACAAGCTCGCGGCCGACCTGCGTCGCGAGTACGAGGGTGGCGCGAGCATCCGGGCGCTCGCGGAGCAGACCGGTCGCTCCTACGGCTTCGTGCACCGCGTCCTGACGGAGTCCGACGTGGCCCTGCGCGGCCGCGGCGGTGCGACCCGGGGCAAGAAGGACTGACGCGGCTCCCGACGGGACGACCCACCGCGCGGGGGCGGTGGGTCCCCCGGGGACCGGGTCAGCGGGCGCCGGGCCGCACCGACTCCTCCACGAGGTCGAGCACGGCGCCGAGGTGCGTGGTGGGCAGGCCCATCGCCAGGTGCGAGACCAGTCCCTCCAGCACCAGCTCCAGGTAGCCGGCCAGCACGTCCACGTCCACGTCGTCGCGCAGCCGTCCCTCGGCGCGGCGGCGCAGCAGGCGCTCCGAGGTCGCCTCCGGCAGCGCCGCGGAGCGCTCGCTCCACCGCCGCCGGAACTCCGGGTCGGTGCGCAGCCGCCGGGCCACCTCGAGCCTGGTCCGCATCCACTCCTGGTCGTGCGGGTCCGCCAGGACGTCCCGCATCACCTGCACCAACCCCTCCTCGGCGACGACGTCGGCCATCCGCCGCGCCTCCTCCTGCGCCAGCGCCAGGAACAGCGCCTCCTTGTCGCGGAAGTGGTGGAAGATCGCGCCGCGGGACAGCCCGGTCGACTCCTCGAGCCGGCGCACGGTGGCGCCCTCGTAGCCGTGCGCGGCGAAACAGGCCCGGGCGCCGTCGAGGATCTGGCGGCGACGCGCGTCGAGGTGGTCCTGGCTCACCCGCGGCACCCGACCAGCGTAGCCACCACCGGACGCCCGTACGGCTTGCCGCCCGCCCGGCGCGTGCCCCGCGGCGTGTGTACGGTCGGCCGGGTTCGCAGAACCCAGGCGGGAGAACAGCAACCGTGACCACCCTGTCCGAGCGACCGGCCACCCTGAGCGGCCGCACCGCAGCCGAGGCGCACGTGGGCCTGGTCTGCTTCAAGCTGGGCCCACCCGCGCTGGTGGGTGCCGAGCTCGAGTGGCTCGTCGCCCCCTCCGCCCCCGGTCCCGACCGCCGCCCCTCGCTCGACGAGCTGGCCGCGGCCCTCGGTGACCACAGCCCCCGCTCCATCGCCGCCACCTCGCCCGCGCTCCCGCTGCCGGGGGGCAGCGTCGTCACCGTCGAGCCCGGTGGTCAGGTCGAGCTCTCCAGCTCCCCGTTCCCCGGCTCGCGGGACCTCGTCGAGGCCCTCGACGACGACACCGCCGTGCTCGCCCGCCTGCTGGGCGCCCGGGGCCTGCGCCTGCTGGACACCGCCGCGGACACCCGCCGCCCACCGGCCCGGCTGCTGACCCTGCCGCGCTACTGCGCGATGGAGGAGAGCTTCGACCGGGTCGGGCCGTACGGCCGGCTCATGATGACCAGCACCGCCGCGGTCCAGGTCAGTGTGGACGCGGGTCGTGACGTCGCCGAGGTGGGACGCCGCTGGGCGTTGCTGCACGAGGCGGCGCCCGCGCTGCTCGCCACCTTCGCGCGGTCCCCGGAGCTCGTCGGCGCGCCGCCGGGACGGTGGGCCTCGCAGCGGATGCGCACCTGGCTGGAGCTGGACTCCGCCCGCACCACCGCCCCGCCGCTGGACGAGGCGGACCCGGCCGGGTCCTACGCCCGGTGGGCGCTGGACGTGCCGCTGCTGTGCGTGCGCCGCGACGGCGGCTCGTGGACCGCGCCGCCGGGGGCGACGTTCCTCGACTGGGTGGAGGGCCGCCTCGACGACGAGCTGGGGCGCCGGCCCGACACCGCCGACCTCGGCTACCACCTCTCGACGCTGTTCCCCCCGGTGCGGGCGAGCGGCTACCTCGAGGTGCGCTACCTCGACGCCCAGGCGGGACGGGACTGGCACGTCCCGCTCCTCGAGCTCGAGGCGCTGCTCTCCGGCGACGCCGCCACCGCCGCGGCCCGCGAGCTCGCGGCACCCACCGCGCACCGGCTCGCCGACGCGGCCCGCCTCGGCCTGGCCGACCCGGAGCTGCGGGCCACCGCCGTCGCCCTGCTCACCCTGGCCACCGACCACACCCCCGACGCCCCGTCCCGCGACGTCCTGCGTGCGGCCACCGCACGCGTGGCCGCCGGGCGCCCACCAGGTCTGGAGATGACCCCGTGACCGACACCACCCCCACCACCGGCGTGCCCACCGACCGCGAGGGCCTGCGCGCCCACGTCGCCGCCACCCTCGAGCGCAGCCGCCGCCGCAGCGCGGCCCTGACGGCCGTGGAGGAGGACGAGCTCACCGCCCAGCACTCCCCGCTGATGAGCCCGCTGGTGTGGGACCTCGCCCACGTCGGCAACCAGGAGGAGCTCTGGCTGGTCCGCGACGTCGGCGGCCGGGACCCGGTGCGCGCCGACATCGACCAGCTCTACGACGCGTTCCAGAACTCCCGCGCCAGCCGGGTCTCGCTGCCCCTGCTCAGCCCCGCCGAGGCCCGCGGCTACGTCGCCGAGGTCCGCGCCAAGGTGCTCGACGTCCTGGGCTCGAGCCCGCTGGAGGGCCGGCCGCTGGAGCGCGACGCCTTCGCCTTCGGCATGGTCGCCCAGCACGAGCAGCAGCACGACGAGACGATGCTGGCCACCCACCAGCTGCGCGCCGGCGGCCCCGTCCTCGACGCCCCGCCCGCCCCCCGCACCGGGGTCGCGCTGCCCCGCGAGGTCGTCGTCCCCGCCGGCCCGTTCACGATGGGCACCTCCACCGAGGCGTGGGCGCTGGACAACGAGCGGCCCGCGCACGCCGTGCACGTCGACGGGTACGCCATCGACACCGTGCCGGTCACCAACGGCGACTACCGGGCGTTCGTCGCCGACGGCGGGTACTCCCGCCCCGAGCTGTGGACCGCGGCGGGCTGGGCGCACCGCGTCGAGGCGGGCCTCGTCGCACCCCAGTTCTGGGCCCGCGACGGCGCGGCGGGGGAGTCCGACGGCTGGACCCGGCGGCGCTTCGGCCGCGTGGAGCCGCTGGTCGACGCCGAGCCGGTGGTCCACGTCTGCGCCCACGAGGCCGACGCGTACGCCCGCTGGGCGGGGCGCCGGCTGCCCACCGAGGCCGAGTGGGAGAAGGCGGCGCGGCACGACCCGGCCACCGGGCGCTCGCTGCGCTTCCCGTGGGGCGACGAGAACCCGGGCGAGCAGCACGCCAACCTCGGCCAGCGCCACCTCGGGCCCGCCGTCGTCGGCGCCTACCCGGCCGGGGCATCGCCGCTGGGCGTGCACCAGCTCGTCGGTGACGTGTGGGAGTGGACCGCGTCGGGCTTCGAGCCCTACCCGGGCTTCACGGTGTTCCCGTACGAGGAGTACTCGCAGGTGTTCTTCGGCGGGGACTACCGGGTGCTCCGCGGCGGCAGCTTCGGCACCGACGAGGTCGCCGGGCGCGCCAGCTTCCGCAACTGGGACCACCCGGTGCGCCGGCAGATCTTCACCGGGTTCCGCACCGCCCGGGACCTCACCGCCGACGAGCGGGGCTGAGCCGCTCCCGATGTGCCGCCACCTGGCCTACCTCGGCCCCGCCACGTCCGTGGCCGGGGTGCTGCGCGCCGGTCCGACGTCGCTGCTGACCCAGTCCTTCGCGCCGCGGGACATGCGCGGCGGCGGGACGGTCAACGCCGACGGCTGGGGGGTGGCCTGGTGGTCCGACGGGGACGGCGCCGGTGCCCCCGCCGTGCACCGCTACCGCAGCGAGCGTCCGATGTGGACCGACGAGCCGGGGCTGGCCGCCGCCGCGTCGGTGCGGAGCCCGGCCGTGCTGGCCGCGGTCCGCTCGGCCACGGTCGGCATGCCGGTGGTGCACACCGCCTGCGCCCCGTTCGTCCACGGCCGCTACGCGTTCAGCCACAACGGGGTGGTGCGGGGCTGGCCCGGCTCGCTGGCCCCGCTGGCCGCCGCGCTGCCCACCACGGCGCTGATGACGCTGCCCGCACCTACCGACTCGGCCGTGCTGTGGGCGCTGCTCGCGGCCCGGCTCGACCGCGCCGGGGCCGACCCGGGCACCGAGCTGGCCCGGCTGTGCGTCGAGGTGGGCGCGGCCGCCCCCGGCTCGCGGCTGAACCTGCTGCTCTCCGACGGCGCCACCGTGTGGGCCACCACCTGGGACCACGCCCTGTCCGTCCGCGACGCCGGCACGTCCGTCGTCGTGGCCTCCGAACCGACCGACACCGGACCGACCGACACCGGACCGACCGACACCGACGCCGGACCGGCGTCGGACCACCCCGGTGCCACCACCCCCGGCACCACCCCCGGCTGGGCCGCCGTGCCCGACCGCAGCCTGGTCACCGCCCGTCCGGGCTCGGTGGCCGTGACACCCCTGGAGGGTCTGTGAGCGCGCCCGTGCTCGACGTCCACCTCTCGCCCGACGAGGCAGGCACCGCCCTGCGTCACGACGCCGTCGCCGGCCTCACGGCGACCCCGAAGACGTTGCCGCCCAAGTGGCTCTACGACGCCCGAGGCAGCGAGCTGTTCGACCGCATCACCACCCTGCCGGAGTACTACCCCACGCGGACCGAGCGCGCGCTGCTGCTCGACAACGCCGACGCCATCGCCGTGACCACGGGCGCCGACACCCTGGTCGAGCTCGGCTCCGGCTCGTCGGAGAAGACCCGCGCCCTGCTCGACGGGCTGCAGCGGGCGGGCACCCTGGCCCGTTACGTCCCCCAGGACGTCTCGGTCTCCGCGCTCGAGGCGGCCGCGCACGAGGTGGCGGGGGAGTACCCCGGCATCGAGGTGCACGGCGTGGTCGGCGACTTCACCCGTCACCTGGGCGAGCTGCCCGGCGGGCAGCGGCGCCTGCTCGCCTTCCTCGGCGGCACGCTGGGCAACCTGCTGCCCGCCGAGCGGGCGGAGTTCCTGGCCTCGGTGCGCTCGGTGCTGGTGCCGGGCGAGCACCTGCTGCTCGGGGTCGGGCTGGTCGTCGACGAGTCCGTCGTCGTCCCGGCCTACGACGACGCGCAGGGCGTCACCGCGGAGTTCAACCGCAACGTGCTGCGGGTGCTGAACCGCGAGCTGGGCGCGGACTTCGACGTGGACGCCTTCGAGCACGTCGCGCTGTGGGACGCGGAGAACGAGTGGATCGAGATGCGGCTGCGGGCCCGCGGCGCGCAGCACGTCCGCCTGCCCGAGGTGGACCTCGAGGTCGACGTGGCCGACGGTGAGGAGATCCGCACCGAGATCTCCGCGAAGTTCCGGGTCGCGGGTATCCGTGCGGAGCTGGAGACGGCCGGGTTCGACCTCGCCGCGCACTGGGTCGACCCCGACGAGCGCTTCACCCTGCTGCTGGCCCGCGCGGCCTGAGGTCCGCAGCCCCCCGGCGTCCGGATCGACGCCGGGGGGCCACGGCGGGTAACGTGCCGGCCTGCTCCGGGCAATACCCTGGTCAAGACCTGGTCAGCCCGAGCGCCAGGGCTCGACCAGGGCGTGACCCGCTGCGCCGACGACGACCGTGCGCGCACCCCTGCGGTCGAGCCGACACCCTCGACCCGAGGAGCAGCACGTGACGACCAAGGACGCACCACCGGACCGGGACGGCGCGGGCCCCGGCCCACGCACCGGGCTGACCGGCCAGCTCACCGAGGCCTGGGCCGCGATGAAGAAGCCCGTCTTCATCCCCGCCTCGATCATCATCCTGGGCCTCATCGCCTTCGCCGCGGTGTACGGCGCCACCGGCGGTGGCGAGCTGTTCAGCACCCTGAACAGCGCCGTCACGGCCGGGGTCGGCTGGTGGTACATCCTCGCCGCGACCGGCTTCGTCGTCTTCGCCGTGCTGTGCGGGGTCACCCGCATCGGCGCCATCCGGCTGGGCCGCGACGACGAGCAGCCCGAGTTCGGCCTGCTCTCCTGGTTCGCCATGCTCTTCAGCGCGGGCATGGGCATCGGCCTCGTCTTCTACGGCGTCGCCGAGCCGCTCTCGCACTACGTCACCCCGCCGGAGGCCGGGGGCGTCGCGGGGTCGACTGACGCCGCGGCCAACCAGGCGCTCGAGCTGACGATGTTCCACTGGGGCCTGCACGCGTGGGCCATCTACGTCGTCGTGGGCCTGGGCCTGGCGTACATGACCTACCGCCGCGGCCGGCCGCTGTCCGTGCGCTGGCTGCTCGAGCCGCTGCTCGGCCGCCGGCGCGTGGAGGGCTGGATCGGGCACACCGTCGACACCGTCGCGATCGTGGGCACCCTGTTCGGCGTCGCCACCTCGCTCGGGTTCGGCGTGCAGCAGATCCTCGCCGGCCTCGGCTACCTCGGCTGGCTCGACTACTCGACCCTGGCCGTGGTGGTCCTCATCGCGATCATCACCGGTGTCGCGATCTTCTCGGTGCTCTCCGGGGTGGACAAGGGCCTGAAGTGGCTCTCCAACACCAACATGGGCCTCGCGGCCGCGCTCGCGGTGTTCGTCCTGCTGCTCGGCCCCACGCTGTTCCTCACCCAGTCCTGGGTGGAGAACCTGGGCGGCTACCTGCAGGCGCTGCCCGAGATGGCCCTGCGCACCGCCCCGTTCTCCGACGACGGCTGGGCCGGCGACTGGACCATCTTCTACTGGGGCTGGTGGATGAGCTGGGCGCCGTTCGTCGGCATGTTCATCGCCCGCATCTCCCGCGGCCGCACCATCCGCGAGTTCATCGCCGGCGTGCTCATCACCCCGACGGTCATCGGCTCGCTGTGGTTCACCATCTTCGGTGACGCCGCCATCCTGCGGCAGCGCGACGGCGCCTCGCTGCTCGTCGACGGGGAGGTCAACAACGACACGTCGCTGTTCCAGTTCCTCGAGGGGCTGCCGCTGGGCACCATCACCAGCGTGCTGGCCATCGCGGTCATCGTGTTCTTCTTCGTCACCAGCTCCGACTCGGGCTCGCTGGTCATCGAAATCCTCTCCACCGGCGGGGACACCGAGACCCCGAAGGCGACGCGGGTCTACTGGGCCACGCTCGAGGGGGTGGCCGCGGCCGTGCTGCTGCTGGTGGGCGGCTCGGCGTCGCTGACCGCGCTGCAGACGGTGTCCATCGCGACGGCCGTGCCGTTCTCGATCGTGCTGGTGCTCGCGTGCGTCTCGCTGTACCGGGCGTTCCGGTACGAGGTCGCGGTCATGCCGCGCTACCTGCGGGTCAGCACCACCCGCGGCGAGGAGGAGCAGGTCCACGACGGCGAGGGCGGCGCCGCCGCGGCCGGGCAGTCCGGACCGGGCACGGCCGGGACCGACGCGCCGGCACCCGGTCGGCGTCGGGAGGTCTCCGCCACGTTCGCGGGGCTGAGCCGGTCGCGCCCGGGCTCCCGGGGGCCCGCGTCCGACGTGGTCGTGGCCGTGCACGAGGTGCCGCACCACCAGGTGCGCTCGGACGGGTCGGGCCGGCTCACGGCCGACGAGGTCACCACCGACGACGACCCGCTGGCCGGCGAGCACTTCGACACCCCGGAGTTCGCCGACTCCGCGGAGGGTCAGCAGCGCTCCTGACCGGCTGCCGACGGCCCCGGACCCCGCTCGGGGTCCGGGGCCGTCGCCGTCGGTGGCCGTCGCCGCCGGTCGGGCAGCGCGCGTGGTCGGGGTGACGACGCGTGCTGCCGGACCGCGCGGGACGCCCCTGGACGCACCGCGGCCCCGCACCGGGTGAGGTGCGGGGCCGGGTGGTGCGCGTCAGGACCGTGAACGGAACCTCGCGCCCTGGGTGCAGTAATCACACACAGGGGCGTCAGCCCACCATGTTGCGGAGCACGTACTGCAGGATGCCGCCGTTGCGGTAGTAGTCCGCCTCGCCGGGGGTGTCGATGCGGACGACCGCGTCGAACTCGACGGTGTCGCCGCCCTCCTTGGTCGCCGTGACGTGGACCGTGCGCGGGGTGGTGCCCGAGTTCAGCTCGGTGATGCCCGCGATGTCGAACGTCTCGGTGCCGTCGAGGCCGAGCGAGGAGGCGCTCTCACCCTCGGGGAACTGCAGCGGCACCACGCCCATGCCGATCAGGTTCGACCGGTGGATGCGCTCGAAGGACTGCACGATGACCGCGCGCACCCCGAGCAGCGAGGTGCCCTTGGCCGCCCAGTCCCGCGAGGACCCGGAGCCGTACTCCGTGCCGCCGAGGACCACCAGCGGAGTGCCCTGCTCGGCGTAGTGCTGCGCGGCGTCGTAGATGAACGCCTGCGGCCCGCCCTCCTGGGTGAAGTCGCGGGTGTAGCCGCCGGAGACGTCCTCCAGCAGCTGGTTGCGCAGCCGGATGTTGGCGAAGGTCCCGCGGATCATCACCTCGTGGTTGCCGCGCCGGGAGCCGAAGGAGTTGTAGTCCTTGCGGTCCACGCCGTGGGAGTCGAGGTACTGCGCCGCGGGGGTGTCCTTCTTGATGGCACCGGCGGGGGAGATGTGGTCGGTGGTGACCGAGTCCCCGAGCAGGGCCAGCACGCGCGCCCCGCTGATGTCGGTGACCTCCGCGGGCTCGGCGGGCATGCCGTCGAAGTACGGGGGCTTGCGGACGTAGGTGGACTCGGCGTCCCAGTCGAAGGTGTCACCCTCCGGGGTGGGCAGCGACTTCCACCGGTGGTCCCCGGCGAAGACGTCGGCGTAGTCCTTGGTGAACATGTCCTGGGTGATCGCGGACTCGATGGTCTCCTGGATCTCGTGCGCCGAGGGCCAGATGTCGCGCAGGAACACGTCGGAGCCGTCGGTGGCCTGCCCCAGCGGCTGGGACTCGAAGTCGAAGTCCATCGTCCCGGCCAGGGCGTAGGCGATGACCAGCGGCGGCGAGGCCAGGTAGTTCATCTTCACGTCGGGGTTGATGCGGCCCTCGAAGTTGCGGTTGCCCGAGAGCACGCTGACCACGGAGAGGTCGTTCTCGTTGACCGCGGCCGAGACCTCCTCGGGCAGCGGGCCCGAGTTGCCGATGCACGTGGTGCAGCCGTAGCCGACGAGGTTGTAGCCGAGCTTGTCCAGGTACGGCCACAGGCCGGCCTTGTCGTAGTAGTCGGTGACCACCTGCGAGCCCGGGGCCATCGAGGTCTTCACCCACGGCTTGACGGCCAGGCCCTTGTCGACGGCGTTGCGGGCGAGCAGGGCCGCGCCCAGCATCACCGACGGGTTGGACGTGTTGGTGCACGAGGTGATCGAGGCGATGACGACCGCACCGTGGTCGAGCTCGGTCTCGGTGCCGTCGGCCAGGGTGACCGCGACCTTCTTGTGCGGCCGTCCGGTGGCCGAGTCACCGCCGTCGGGGCCCTGCCCGGAGGGCTGCGCGCCGCCCACCTCGGAGCCGGGGGAGTCCGAGCCCGGGAAGGAGCCCTGCTCGTCGGCGGTGACCGGGTCGTCGACGTAGTCGCCGATGGCGCCGCGGAACTTGGCCTTGGCCTCGGTCAGCGCGATGCGGTCCTGTGGGCGCTTGGGTCCGGCGATGGAGGGGACCACGGTGGACAGGTCGAGCTCGAGGTACTCCGAGAACACCGGCTCGCTCTCGGGGTCGTGCCAGAGGCCCTGCTCCTTCGCGTAGGCCTCCACGAGCGCCACCGACTCCTCGCTGCGCCCGGTCAGGCGCAGGTAGCGGGTGGTCTCGGCGTCGATCGGGAAGATCGCGGCGGTGGACCCGAACTCCGGGCTCATGTTGCCGATGGTGGCGCGGTTGGCCAGGGGGACCTCGGCCACGCCGGCGCCGTAGAACTCGACGAACTTGCCGACGACGCCGTGCGCGCGGCACATCTCGGTGATGGTGAGGACCACGTCGGTGGCGGTGACGCCGGCGGGGATCTCCCCGGTCAGCTTGAAGCCGACGACGCGGGGGATGAGCATCGAGACGGGCTGGCCGAGCATCGCCGCCTCGGCCTCGATGCCGCCGACGCCCCAGCCGAGCACGCCGAGGCCGTTGACCATGGTGGTGTGGGAGTCGGTGCCCACGCAGGTGTCGGGGTAGGCCTGCACGGTGCCGTCGTCGGCGGGCCGCACCATCACCGTGCGGGCCAGGTGCTCGATGTTGACCTGGTGGACGATGCCGGTGCCCGGGGGGACGACCTTGAAGTCGTCGAAGGCGCCCTGGCCCCAGCGCAGGAACTGGTAGCGCTCGCCGTTGCGCTGGTACTCGAGGTCGACGTTGCGCTCGAAGGAGTCCGGCGTGCCGAACGAGTCGATGATGACGGAGTGGTCGATGACCAGCTCGGCCGGCGCGAGGGGGTTGACCTTCTCCGCGTCGCCGCCCAGCTCGGTCACGGCCTCGCGCATGGTGGCCAGGTCGACGATGCACGGCACCCCGGTGAAGTCCTGCATGACCACCCGCGCGGGGGTGAACTGGATCTCGGTGTCCGGCTCGGCCGAGGGGTCCCACGACGCGAGCGCGCGGACGTGGTCGGCCGTGGTGTTCGCGCCGTCCTCGGTCCGCAGCAGGTTCTCCGCCAGCACCTTCAGGCTGTACGGCAGCTTCTCGGTGCCCGGTACCGCCGAGAGGCGGAAGATCTCGTAGGAGTTCTCGCCCACCTCCAGGGCGCCCCTGGCACCGAAGGTGTCCTTGCTGCTGCTCACATCAGCTCCCGCTCGTCTCGAGGCGCCGACCGTGCTGGGCCGACGGGTCCGCAGGTGAGTCTGTCCCATCCCGGACGGCTCTGCCTCGTTCCGACCCAAACAGTACGCGCGTCCTGTGATCGTGGTCCAGGAGCCCGCCCGCGCGTCGGGCGGGCCTGCCGCGGGGAGCCCCGGCGTGCCTAGGGTGTGACCTGGCGCACGGAGCCGGCCCCGGCCCGCCCGGCCGCGCCACCGACGGACGCGACGAGGAGACACCGCTGTGCGAGTACCGCTGACGACGCTGGACTTCCTGTACCGGGCCGAGGAGGTGTGGGCCGACGCGACGGCCGTCGTCGACGAGCCCGACCAGCCCGCCGACCCCGTCACCACGACGACCTACCGCGAGCTGGCCCGGCGGATCCGCGCCTGGCAGGCCGGCCTCGACGCGCTCGGGGTGGGGGAGGGCGAGCGGGTCTGCGTCGTCAGCCACAACTCCGCCCGGCTGCTCGAGCTGCTCTACGCCGTGCCCGCGTCCGGCCGGGTGTGCGTGCCGGTGAACTTCCGGCTCACCGCCGACGAGATCTCCTACATCGTCGACCACTGCGGGGCGTCGGTGCTGCTGGTCGACCCCGAGCTCGACGAGAAGCTGCGCGGGGTGACCGCGCGGCACCGCTTCGTCCTGGGCGAGGAGAGCGAGCGCGAGGCGATGCGGTTCGACGTCGACCCCGTCGCGTGGGCGACGCCGGACGAGGACGCGACCGCCACGATCAACTACACCTCCGGCACCACCGCCGCCCCCAAGGGCGTGCAGATCACCCACCGCAACTCCTGGGTCAACTCGACGACGTTCGCGCTGCACACCCGGGCGTGGGAGCGCGACGTCTACCTGCACACGCTGCCGATGTTCCACTGCAACGGCTGGGGCATGCCGTTCGCGATGGCCGGCCTCGGCGTCAAGCAGGTGGTGATCCGCAAGATCGACGGCGCCGAGATCCTGCGCCGCGTCCGCGACGAGGGCGTGACCCTGATGTGCGCCGCCCCCGCGGTGTACAACGCGGTGCTCGACGCCGCGCAGACCTGGGAGGGCGAGATCCCCGGCCGCGACCGGGTGCGCGTGGTCTGCGCGGGTGCGCCGCCGCCGAGCCGCACGATCCAGCGCGTCATCGAGGAGCTGGGCTGGGAGTTCCTGCAGATCTACGGCCTCACCGAGACCTCGCCGCTGCTCACCTTCAACCGCACCCGCCCGGAGGACGACGACCTGCCCGTGGCCGAGCGGGCCAAGCGGCTGAGCCGGGCCGGCTCGCCCTCGCTGGGCACCCGGGTGAGCCTGGCCGAGTCCGGGGAGATCCTGGTCCGCTCCAACACCGTCATGCAGGGGTACTGGCAGAACCCCGAGGCCACCGACGACGCGCTGGCCGACGGCTGGTTCCACACCGGGGACGGCGGCAGCATCTCCGAGCCGGGCCACGAGGTCGTCATCTCCGACCGCAAGAAGGACGTCATCATCACCGGCGGGGAGAACGTGTCCTCCATCGAGGTGGAGGACGTGCTGTTCAGCCACCCCGCGGTGACCGAGGTGGCGGTGATCGGCGTGCCGCACGAGAAGTGGGGCGAGACGATCAAGGCCCTGGTGGTGCTGGCCGAGGGCGCGGAGGCCGACGAGGCTGCGCTGATCGCGCACTGCAAGGAGCGCCTCGCCGGCTACAAGGCGCCGACGTCGGTCGAGTTCCGCGAGGCCATCCCACGCACGGCCACGGGCAAGATCCAGAAGTTCAAGATCCGCCAGGAGTACTGGCCCGAGGACGGCCGCCAGGTGGGCTGACCCACCGCGGCGCGCAGCCGTCGCGACCCCGACCGCACCGACCCGGACCGCACCGGGCCGCACCCCGCACGGGTGCGGCCCGGTGCTCGGCGTGCGCGTGGCCTTGTGCGAGACGTGTGACTGCTGTGATTATCGGGACACATGGGACCAGCGGGCCCGGTGGGCCTGACGGGTCCCCTGGCGTCTGTGGGGAAATAGTGTCATTGTGAGTCGGCGTGTCCGCTTGACAGTGCGGGCGCGCACCCCGGTCCGACCGCCACGGCTGCGGTGCGGCCCGGGACCACGGGAGGCAGCGGCGGGCGCACGACCCCGTCGCCGGAGGGAGACCAGGACGTGACCGGACGCCCCACCGCGCGCAGCTGGCGGGCTCGGACGCTGCACACCGCGATGGGGGTGCTCGTCGTCGTCGCCCTCGGCGCCGCGACCGCGGGCACCGCCGAGGCGGTCCCCCCGCCCCCGCCCAACCCCAGTGACTCCGACATCGCCGCCGCGAACGGCCAGGTCGACAGCCGCGCCGGGCAGGTGGGCGGCCTGATCAACGAGCTCGTCTCCGCGCAGGCCCAGCTGCAGGCCATCAGCGACGAGGTGGCGACCAAGAAGAACCTGGCCGTCAAGGCCCTGGTGGACCTGCAGAACGCCCAGGACGCGGCGAGCGCGGCCGCCGGTGCCGTCACCACCGCCCAGCAGGCCCTCGACGGGGCCGGCGCGGCCATCGAGCTCGCCCGCACCCAGCTCGACCGGTTCGCGGCGGGCAGCTACCAGCAGGGGTCGACGGTGGGCTCCTTCACCGCCTTCCTCGGCTCCGCGAGCCCCGAGGACGTGCTCGACCGCGCCCAGCTGCTCAACGCCGTCGGCGAAGACCAGCAGGGCGTGATGGCCGAGCTCGAGCGCGCCCGGGTGCGCCAGGCCAACGCCGATGCCGCGGCCCGCGCCGCCCAGCAGCGGCGGGACGCCGCCGCGGCCGCCGCGGCCAGCGCCAAGGCCGACGCCGACGCGGCGATCGCCACCGCCCGCG
>NZ_BAAGQZ010000031.1:0-19874 GCF_054783215.1 Rhodococcus aerolatus
GACGGCAGGTACCCGCGGCGCGGCACCTGCACCAGCACCGCGGCGCCCGCCTCCAGGGCCTGCCGGGCGGCGGCGAAGGCCACCGCGGGCAGCCGGGCCGCCCGCGCCCCCGGGTCGCGGGCCAGGGCGGTGTCGGTCTCGGCGAGCGCCGTGACCCGCGGCGCGGCGGCGCGGACCCGGTCCCGGTCGGCCACCAGGTCGTGCGCCCAGCCCTGCTCGACGGCGGCCGCGGCCTCGGCGGTGCGGGCGTGCCCGGCCAGGACCACCGCTGCGCCGGCGGCGTGCGCGCGCAGCACCGCGACCTCCCGGGTGTGGGGGTAGGGCGCGCGGGGCTCGGCGTGCGAGTCGTCCCCGTCGTCCCACACCGCGACCAGCCCGAGGTCGTCGAGCGGGGCGAACACCGCGGCGCGGGTGCCGACCACGACCGCCGCCCGGCCGCGGCGGGCCCGCAGCCACCGGCGGTAGCGGGCGGCGGGGCCGAGGGAGGCGGACAGGTCCACCACCGCGCCCGCCCCGAGCCGGGCCGTGCAGGCCGCGGTGACGGCGTCGAGGTCGCGCTGGTCGGGCACCAGCAGCAGCGCCCGCCGGCCCCCGGCCACGGTCACCGCGGCCAGCTCGGCGAGGCGGGCGGGCCAGTCCTCCCCCGGCAGCGCCTGCCACGCCGCGTGCGGCCGGCCGGCGTGGCCGAGCGCGTCGAGGAACGCGTCGGCGTGCCGGTAGGCCCGCCACGCCCCGCGGTCCGGCTCGGCCGGGGCGGGCCACGGCTCGTCCGGCATCTCGGCCGCCTCGGTACGGGCGTGGCGCGGCGGCACGGCGAGGCGCAGCACGTCGGCCCGGGTGCCCGCGTACCGGTCCGCGACGACCCGGGCCAGCGCGGCCACCTCGGCCGTCAGCACCGGCTCCTCGGAGACCACCTTCTCCACCGTCGCCAGCCGCCCGGCGTGCTCGCTGGCCGCCGCGCGCCCGACGACGAAGCCGTCGACGAGCCGGCCGGCGAAGCGGACCCGCACCCGCACGCCGGGCAGGGCCGCAGCGTCCAGCTGGGGTGGGACGGCGTAGTCGAAGTCGCGGTCGAGGTGGGCGAGCCCGACGGCCAGCGCCACCCGGGCGACGGGCAGCGCGGGCGTCGTGCGGTCCTCGCTCACGTCCGCCGTTCTACGCACCACCCCCGACACCGACCGTGCCGGGGGCGGTCGCGGCCGGTCAGGCCCCGACGAGCGACTTCAGGGCGTCCGCGCGGTCGGTCTGCTCCCAGGGCAGCTCGACGTCGGTGCGGCCGAAGTGGCCGTACGCGGCGGTCTGGGCGTAGATGGGCCGCAGCAGGTCGAGGTCCCGGATGATCGCGGCCGGCCGCAGGTCGAACACCTCGCTGATGGCGTCCTGGATCTTGGCGGGGTCGACGGTCTCGGTGCCGAAGGTCTCCACGAACAGCCCGACCGGGGCGGCCTTGCCGATCGCGTAGGCCACCTGCACCTCGATGCGCTCGGCCAGCCCGGCCGCGACGGCGTTCTTGGCCACCCAGCGCATGGCGTAGGCCGCGGAGCGGTCCACCTTCGACGGGTCCTTGCCGGAGAAGGCGCCGCCGCCGTGGCGGGCGAACCCGCCGTAGGTGTCGACGATGATCTTGCGGCCGGTCAGCCCGGCGTCGCCCATCGGGCCGCCGAGGACGAACTTGCCGGTGGGGTTGACCAGCAGCCGCGGCGACGACGTGTCCAGGCCCGGAACGTCGAGGCCCTGCAGGACCGAGCCGACCACGTGCTCGCTGATGTCCGGGGTGAGCATCCCGTCGAGCGAGACGTCGGCCGCGTGCTGGGTGGACAGGACCACGGTGTCGAGCCGGACGGCCTGCGAGCCGTCGTACTCGATGGTGACCTGGGTCTTGCCGTCGGGCCGCAGGTAGGGCAGGACACCGGTCTTGCGGACCTCGGTGAGCCGCCGTGAGAGGCGGTGGGCCAGCGCGATGGGCAGCGGCATCAGCTCGGGGGTGTCGGTGCAGGCGAAGCCGAACATCAGGCCCTGGTCGCCGGCGCCCTGGCGGTCGATCTCGTCGTCGGACAGCCCGGTGCGCTGCTCGTGGGCGGTGTCCACGCCCTGCGCGATGTCGGGGCTCTGCTGGCCGATGGAGATGGACACGCCGCAGGACTCGCCGTCGAAGCCCTTGGTCGAGGAGTCGTAGCCGATGTCGAGGATGCGGCGGCGGACGATGTCGGCGATGGGGACGTAGGACTTCGTCGTCACCTCGCCGGCGACGTGGACCTGCCCGGTGGTGACCATGGTCTCCACCGCGACCCGGCTGCGGGGGTCGTCGGTGAGCATCGCGTCGAGGATCGAGTCGGAGATCGCGTCACAGATCTTGTCGGGGTGCCCCTCGGTGACGGACTCACTGGTGAACAGACGACGACCGGACACGCTCACGAAGACTTCCTCTCGCTGGGGTTCATGGCTCCGCAGGACCCTACGGGGGCGGCTGGGGCGGGGCAGGACTACCGGTGGCCGGCGGTGCGCAGACGGTCTGCGACCGCGTCGAGCACCCGGCTCGCGAGCAGCGCCTTGGAGCCCGGGGGCAGGTCGGCCTCGGAGCCGTCGGCGCCGAGCAGCCAGCCGGTGTTGCGGTCACCCTCGAACGCGCCGCCCTCGCCGACGGAGTTGACGACGAGCAGGTCGCAGCCCTTGCGGGCCAGCTTGGCCCGGGCGTGGTGGAGCACGTCGCCGTCCGCGTCACCGGTCTCGGCGGCGAACCCGACGACGACGAGCCCGGCGGGCAGCCCGCCGTCGCGGCGGGCGGCGACGAGCTCGGCCAGCACGTCGGGGTTGCGGGTCAGCGCGACGTGGTCCGGCTCGTCCGGGCCCTTCTTGATCTTGGCGGTGACGACCGTGGTGGGCCGGAAGTCGGCGACCGCCGCGGCCATGACCACCGCGTCCGCCTGGGCGGCGTGGGCGTGGACGGCGTCGCGCAGCTCGAGCGCGGTGCCGACGGGGACCACCGTGACCCCGGCCGGCGGGGTCAGCCCGGCGTGGTGGCCGGCGACGAGGGTGACCTGCGCCCCGCGCTGCGCGGCGGCCGCGGCGAGCGCGAAGCCCTGCTTGCCGCTGCTGCGGTTACCGAGGAAGCGGACGGGGTCCAGGGGCTCGCGGGTGCCGCCCGCGGAGACCAGCAGCCGGGTGCCGGCCAGGTCGTGGGGCAGCGCGTCGGGCCGCTCGAGCAGCAGCAGCGCGGCGGCCGCGATCTCGGCGGGCTCGGGCAGCCGGCCCGGGCCGGAGTCGGCCCCGGTCAGCCGGCCGGAGGCGGGCGGCACGACGACGACCCCGCGACTCTGCAGCAGGGCGACGTTGTCGCGGGTGGCGGGGTGCTCCCACATCTCGGTGTGCATGGCCGGGGCCATGAGCACCGGGCAGCGCGCGGTGAGAAGGGTCGCCGTGAGCAGGTCGTCCGCCCGGCCCTGCGCGGCGCGGGAGAGCACGTCCGCGGTGGCGGGGGCGACGACGACGAGGTCGGCCTGCTGGCCGAGGCGCACGTGCGGGACGCTGGGGACGTCGTCCCACACTCCGCTGGCGACCGGCTGGCCGGACAGCGCCTCGAAGGTGGCTGCGCCGACGAACCGCAGCGCGGACTCGGTGGGCACGACGCGGACCTCGTGCCCGGCCTCGGTCAACCGCCGCAGCAGCTCGCAGGCCTTGTAGGCGGCGATGCCCCCGCCGACGCCGAGGACGACCCGGCGGCGGCCGGGCTGGGACCCGCCCGCCCCGGCGTCGTCGGCTGCCGGGCTCACTCGCCTTCGGTGTGCTCGAGCAGGTCGGCGTGGATCTCGCGCATGGCGATGGAGAGCGGCTTCTCCTGCTGGCCCGGCTCGACCAGGGGGCCGACGTACTCGAGCAGGCCGTCGCCGAGCTGGGTGTAGTAGTCGTTGATCTGGCGGGCGCGCTTGGCCGCGTAGATCACCAGCGCGTACTTCGAGGAGGTGCGCTCGAGCAGCTCGTCGATCGGCGGGTTGGTGATGCCGAGGGGCGTGTCGTAGGCGGGCTCACCGCTGGGCAGCGTGAGGCCGGACAGCGTGGCGGGGGTGGTCTCGGCAGAGGTCAAGGGGGCTCCTGGCTCGTGGTGGGCGCGCGGTGCTGCGGGCCCGGGTGGTGCTCGGTGGGGCTGCGTCGGGGGCGGGGCTAACCGTGCCCGACCAGCAAGTCTAGCAAGCGGGTGGCGGCGGTCTCGACGTCGTCGTTGACGATGGTGCGGTCGAACTCGGCGGCGGCGGCCAGCTCGACCCGCGCGGTCTCGAACCGGCGGGCCACGGCGGCCTCGTCCTCGGTGCCGCGGCCGGTGAGCCGCGAGACCAGGGCGTCCCAGCTGGGGGGCTCGAGGAAGACGAGCAGCGCGTCGGGCTCGGTGGCCCGGATGGCCCGGGCGCCGGCGAGGTCGACCTCGACGAGCACCGGCTCACCGGCGGCGACCGCGGCCCGGACGGGGGCGGCGGGGGTGCCGGAGCGGTGCAGGCCGCCGTGGATCTCGGCCCACTCCAGCATCTCCCCGGCGGCGACCATGCGGTCGAACTCGGCCGGGCTGACGAAGTGGTAGTCCCGGCCGTCGACCTCGCCGGGGCGGGCGGCACGGGTGGTGGCGGAGACGCTGAAGTGCAGCTGCGGCAGCCGCTCCCGCAGCAACGCCACCACGCTCGACTTGCCCACCCCCGAGGGGCCGGCCAGCACGACCAGCCGGCCCGTCGGGGAGGTCCGGGGCTGCCCCGGCGTCGAGCTCACCGGGGCGCTCAGGCCTGGTCGAACTTGGCCAGCAGGGCCTTGCGCTGGCGGTCGCCGAGCCCGCGGAGCCGCCGGGTGGGGGCGATCTCGAGCTCGACCATGATCTCCTGCGCCTTGACCTTGCCCACCTTGGGCAGGGCCTCGAGCAGGGCGGACACCTTCATCTTGCCGAGGACCTCGTCGTTCTCGGCGTCGGACAGGACCTGCTTGAGGTCCGTGCCGCCGCGCTTGAGGCGCTCCTTGAGCTCCGCGCGGGCGCGGCGGGCGGCAGCTGCCTTCTCCAGAGCAGCAGCGCGCTGCTCGGCGGTCAACTGGGGCAGGGCCACGGTTCCTCCGTCTCGTGACGTGCCGCGGTGGGCGGCACGTGGTGGTGCGTTCGCTGGCCGCCCCGGTGTGCCGGTGCGGTGCCTCCGACCGTACCGACGCCGGTCGGACGCGCCCAACCGGCCCGCGCTCCCACCGTCGGTCACCGGCCGTGGTAGTGAGCAGGTCAGGAGGGTCGCGGGGCCGGTCCGGGCAGGAACCCGAACCCCGCCGCGAGCCGGTCCGCGGCGGCCGCCAGCGCGGCCTTGTCCGGGCCCGCCGCGAGCACCTCGCGCGACACGGTCGGCAGCACGCCGAGTCGCAGCCCGCCCACCAGCCGGGCCACGTCCGCGGCGGTGCCGCCCTGCGCGCCGACCCCCGGCAGCAGGACCGGGCCGTGCAGCCGGGCCAGGTCGGGCCCGCGGTGCAGGGTCGCACCGACGACCACGCCGACCGACCCCAGCGGGTCCGCCCCGGCGTTGCGCCCGGCCACGTCGTCGACCACCACCTGGGCGACCGACCGCCCGTCGGCGGCCCGGGCGCCCTGCACCTGTGCGCCCTCCGGGTTGGACGTGGCGGCGAGGACGAGCACCCCGCGCCCGGTGGCGGCGGCCAGCTCCAGCGCCGGCTCCAGCGAGCCGACGCCGAGGTAGGGCGACAGGGTGACCGCGTCGCAGGCCAGCGGGGAGCCGTCGCCCAGCCACGCCCGGGCGTAGGCGGCCATGGTGGAGCCGATGTCGCCGCGCTTGGCGTCGGCGAGCACCAGCGCCCCCGCCGCCCGCGCCCCGGCCACCGTCTCCTCGAGCACGGCCAGCCCGGCGGAGCCGTGGGCCTCGAACAGCGCCACCTGCGGCTTGAGCACCGACACCCGTCCGGCCAGCGCGGCCACGCAGGTGCGGGCGAAGCGGGCCAGGCCGCGGGCGTCGTCGGGCAGGCCCCAGGCGGCGAGCAGCGCGGGGTGCGGGTCGATGCCGACGCACAGCGGGCCCCGGGCCGCGACGGCGGTGACCAGCCGCGCCCCGAACGGCGCGGGGCTCACCCCGGCTGCCGGGTGCGCAGCGCGCGGTGCAGCTCCTGCAGCGGCCGCACCCCGATGTCCCCGCTGATCATGGCCTCGACGCCCTGCACCGCGGCGGCCGCACCCTGCACGGTCGTGATGCAGGGGATGCCGACCATGACCGCGGCGCTGCGGATCTCGTAGCCGTCGACGCGGGGGCCGGTGGTGCCGTAGGGGGTGTTGACGACCATGTCGACCTCGCCGGCGAGGATGCGGTCGACGATGGTCTCCCCCGGGCCCGTGCCGGGCAGGTCGCGCTCGAAGTGCTTGCGCACCTCCTCGCAGGGGATGCCGTTGCGGCGCAGCGTCTCCGCGGTGCCCTCGGTGGCCAGCACCCGGAAGCCTAGGTCGGCCAGCCGCTTGACGGGGAACACCAGGGAGCGCTTGTCGCGGTTGGCCACCGAGACGAACACCGTGCCCGAGGTGGGCAGCGAGCCGTAGGCGGCGGTCTGGCTCTTGGCGAAGGCGCGGCCGAAGTCCGCGGCGATGCCCATCACCTCGCCGGTGGACTTCATCTCCGGGCTCAGCAGCGAGTCCAGGCCGGACCCGTCGGGCTTGCGGAAGCGGTGGAAGGGCAGCACCGCCTCCTTGACCGCCACCGGGGCGTCGACCGGGATGACCCCGCCGTCGCCCGAGGCGGCGAGCACGCCCTCCGCGCGCAGCTCGGCGATGGTCGCGCCCAGCATGATCCGGGCCGCCGCCTTGGCCAGCGGCACCGCGGTGGCCTTGGAGACGAACGGCACCGTCCGGCTGGCGCGCGGGTTGGCCTCCAGCACGTGGAGCACGTCGTCCTTGAGCGCGTACTGCACGTTCATCAGGCCGCGGACGCCGATGCCGTGGGCCAGCAGCTCGGTGGAGCGCCGGACGGCCTCGACGTCGCTGCGGCCCAGCGTGATGGGCGGCAGCGCGCACGCGGAGTCCCCGGAGTGGATCCCGGCCTCCTCGATGTGCTCCATGACCCCGCCGAGGTAGACCTCGGTGCCGTCGCAGAGGGCGTCGACGTCGATCTCGATGGCGTCGTCGAGGAACCGGTCGACCAGCACGGGGTGCTCGGGGGTGAGCTCGGTGGCCCGGGCGATGTAGTCCTCGAGCGCGGCCTCGTCGTAGACGATCTCCATGCCGCGCCCGCCGAGGACGTAGCTCGGCCGCACCAGCACCGGGTAGCCGATCTCGTCGGCCACCGCCCGGGCGCCGGCGAAGCTGGTGGCCGTGCCGTAGGCGGGGGCGGGCAGCCCGGCCCGGGCCAGCACCTCGCCGAACTCGCCGCGGTCCTCGGCCAGGTCGATGGCCTCGGGGCTGGTGCCCACGATGGGCACGCCCGCGTCGGCGAGGCGCTGCGCCAGCCCCAGCGGGGTCTGCCCGCCGAGCTGCACGATGACCCCGACCACCCCGGGCCCGCCCGCCCCGGACGCCTGCTCGGCGTGGACCACCTCGAGGACGTCCTCGAAGGTGAGCGGCTCGAAGTACAGCCGGTCGGCGGTGTCGTAGTCGGTGGAGACGGTCTCGGGGTTGCAGTTGACCATCACGGTCTCGTAGCCGGCCTGCGACAGCGTCAGCGCGGCGTGCACGCAGGAGTAGTCGAACTCGATGCCCTGGCCGATCCGGTTGGGCCCGGAGCCGAGGATGATGACCTTGCCGCGCTCGGTCTGCGGCTCCACCTCGGACTCGCCGTCGGCGTCGGACTCGTAGGCCGAGTAGTGGTACGGCGTGCGGGCGGCGAACTCGGCGGCGCAGGTGTCGACGGTCTTGTAGACGGGGCGGACCCCGAGGCGGTGGCGCAGCGTGCGCACCCCGTCCTCGCCGGCCAGCTCGGGGCGCAGCGCCGCGACCTGCGCGTCGGAGAGCCCCGCCCGCTTCGCGCGGCGCAGCAGCGCCTCGTCGAGCACCGGGGCGGCCAGCAGCGCCTCCCGCAGCTCGCCCAGCGCGGCGACCTCGTCGACGAACCAGGGGTCGATGCCCGAGGCCGCGGCCACCTCGGCCACGGTGCCGCCGAGGCGCAGGGCCAGCTCGACGTCGAGGATGCGGCCGCTGGTGGGCACCCGCAGGTCGGTGAGCACCGCGGCCAGGTCGGGCAGGTCGGCGGGGTCCGGCGTCGTCCAGAACCCCAGCGAGCCGGTCTCCAGGCTGCGCAGCACCTTGCCCAGCGCCTCGCCGAAGCTGCGGCCGATGCTCATGGCCTCGCCGACGGACTTCATGGTGGTGGTCAGCGTGGGGTCGGCCCCGGGGAACTTCTCGAAGGCGAACCGCGGGGCCTTGACCACCACGTAGTCCAGCGTCGGCTCGAAGCACGCCGGGGTCTCCCCGGTGATGTCGTTGACGATCTCGTCGAGGGTGTAGCCGATGGCCAGCTTGGCCGCGATCTTGGCGATGGGGAACCCGGTGGCCTTGGAGGCGAGCGCGCTCGAGCGCGACACCCGCGGGTTCATCTCGATGACGACGAGGCGGCCGTCGGCCGGGTCGACCGCGAACTGGATGTTGCAGCCGCCGGTGTCCACCCCGACCTCGCGGAGCACGGCGATGCCGAGGTCGCGCATCCGCTGGTACTCGCGGTCGGTGAGCGTCATGGCGGGGGCGACGGTCATGGAGTCCCCGGTGTGCACGCCCATGGGGTCGACGTTCTCGATGGAGCACACGACGACCACGTTGTCGCGGCTGTCGCGCATCAGCTCGAGCTCGTACTCCTTCCAGCCGAGGATGGACTCCTCGATGAGCACGTTGGCGGTCGGCGAGGCGGCCAGGCCCCCGCCGGCGATGCGCTCCACGTCGGCGTCGGTGTAGGCCATGCCGGAGCCCAGCCCGCCCATGGTGAACGACGGCCGCACCACCACGGGCAGGCCGAGCTCGGCGACGGTCTCGCGGACCTGGGCCATGGTGTGGCACACCGCGGAGCGGGCGGACTCCCCGCCGACCTGCGCCACGATGTCCTTGAACTTCTGCCGGTCCTCGCCGCGGTTGATGGCCTCCACGTCGGCGCCGATGAGCTCGACGCCGTGCGCGGCCAGGGTGCCCGCCTCGTGCAGCGCGATCGCGGTGTTCAGCGCGGTCTGCCCGCCCAGGGTGGCCAGCACCGCGTCCACCGGGTGCCCGGCGGCGGCCTCCGCGGCCAGCACCTTCTCGACGAACTCGGCGGTGATGGGCTCGACGTAGGTGGCGTCGGCGAACTCCGGGTCGGTCATGATCGTGGCCGGGTTGGAGTTGACGAGGCTGACCCGCAGGCCCTCCTCGCGCAGCACGCGGCAGGCCTGGGTGCCGGAGTAGTCGAACTCGCAGGCCTGGCCGATGACGATGGGGCCGGAGCCGATGACGAGGACGTGGCTCAGGTCGGTGCGGCGAGGCATCAGCGGTGTCCGTCCTTGCTGGCGGTCATCTGGGCGGTGAAGCGGTCGAAGAGGTCGGCGGCGTCGTGCGGGCCGGCCGCGGCCTCCGGGTGGTACTGCACGGAGAACGCGCGCCCGTCGCGGAGCGCCACCCCCTCGACGCAGCCGTCGTTGGGGCAGGTGTGGGTGACGACGGCGGGGCCGAACGGGGTGTCGAGCTCCTGGCCCGCCTCCCCCTCGAGGGCGAAGCCGTGGTTCTGCGCGGTGATGGCGACCCGGCCGGTGGCGTGCTCGACGACGGGGATGTTCATGCCGCGGTGGCCGTAGCGCATCTTGTAGGTGCCCAGGCCGAGCGCGCGGCCCAGCAGCTGGTTGCCGAAGCAGATGCCGAACAGCGGCAGCCCCCGGTCGAGGACGGTGCGGACCAGCTCGACCTGCGGGTCGGCGGTGGCCGGGTCGCCCGGGCCGTTGGAGAGGAACACCCCGTCGGGCGAGCGCTCGAGGACCTGCTCGAGGGTGGCCGACGCGGGCACCACGTGGGTGCGGACCCCGCGCTGCGCGAGCATCCGCGGGGTGTTCGTCTTGATGCCGAGGTCGAGCGCGACCACCGTCAGCCGCGCGTCGCCGTCGGGCTCGACGGTGTAGCCGCCGTCGGTGCTGACCTCCTCGGCCAGCGACGCGCCCGCCATGGCGGGCTGCGACCGGACGGTGGCCAGCAGCGCGTCGGCGTCGGCCGCCGCCGCGGGGCCGGAGAAGATGCCCGCCCGCATGGCGCCGCGCTCGCGCAGGTGGCGCACCACCGCCCGGGTGTCGAGGCCGGCGATGCCCACGACCCCCTGCTCGACCAGCGCGTCGTCGAGGGTGCCGGTGGCCCGCCACGACGAGGACCGCCGCGCGGGGTCGCGCACCGCGTACCCGGCGACCCACACCCGCGCGCTCTCGTCGTCGTCGTCGTTCCAGCCGGTGTTGCCGATCTGCGGCGCGGTGGCCACCACGATCTGGCGGTGGTAGCTCGGGTCGGTCAGCGTCTCCTGGTACCCGGTCATCCCGGTGCAGAAGACGGCCTCGCCCAGGGTCTCCCCCACGGCGCCGAAGGCGTGGCCGCGGAAGGTGCGGCCGTCCTCGAGCACCAGCACGGCGGGGGCGGGGGCAGTCATGCGTCCTCCTCAGGCGCACCCAGCGCGGCCAGCACGGCCGGGTAGGGGGCGGGGTCGTCGGCCCGGAAGCCGAGCTCGATGTCGGGGTGGTCGGGGTCGGGGTCGGCGCCGGGGCCACCGGGGCGCTGCGCCCAGGTGAGCACGAGAAGCCCGCGGGTGGTCATGGCCTTGCCCGCCAGGGCCCGGTCGGTGCGCACCCCGGCCAGCTCGCCGCGCGGCAGCCACACGTCGCGCTCGCCGGTGCGCTCGACGAGCACGCCGTCCGCGTGGACCGCCAGCCGGCCGGCGCCGCGCAGCCCCAGGCGCTCGACGGCGACCCGGTCCTGCCAGTCCCCGGCCACGACCGCGCCGACGTAGAGCCCGGGGAAGGGCCCGAGCGTGGCGGGTCCGACGGCGGCGGGGGGCTCCGGGAAGCGGGTGAGCAGGCCGGCCTGGCGGTCGCCGCGGTGCACCCAGCCGCGGCGCATCCCCCACACGGCCAGGACGACCAGCGCGACGAGCGCCAGGACCAGCAGCGTGCGGGTCACGCCGGCCGTCCCGCCGGGTCGCGGGGCACCACGGCCCCGTCGCGGCTGGTGGCCCGGCCGCGCAGCCAGGTGCCGACCACCCGGGCGGGCAGCGTCATCCCCTCGTACGGGGTGTTCGTCGCCAGGCTGGCCAGCTCGGCGCCGCGCACCGTCCACTCCGCGTCGGGGTCGACGAGGGTCAGCGTCGCCGGCTCCCCGACGTCGACGGGACGGCCCTGGTCGGGCAGGCCGGCGATGTCGGCAGGCCGCTCGCTCATCACCCGGGCCACGCCGCGCCAGTCGAGCAGGCCGGGGCGCACCATGGTGGCGACGACGACGGAGAGCGCGGTCTGCAGGCCGAGCATCCCGGGGCGGGCCGCGGCGAACTCGGTGTCCTTGTCCTGCGGGGCGTGCGGCGCGTGGTCGGTCGCGACGCAGTCCACCACCCCCTCGGCGAGGGCGGCCCGCAGCGCGGCGGTGTCGGACTCCTCGCGCAGCGGCGGGTTGACCTTGTTCACCGGGTCGTAGGTGGTGAGCCGGGCGTCGGTGAGCAGCAGGTGGTGCGGGGTGACCTCGGCGGTCACCGCGACGCCCTGCCCGCGCGCCCAGCGCAGCACCTCCACGGTGCCTGCGGTGGAGACGTGGCAGACGTGCAGGTGGGCCCCGGCGTCCCGGGCGAGCAGGCAGTCCCGGGCGACGACGGCCTCCTCGGCGGCGCGCGGCCAGCCGGTGAGCCCGAGCCGGGCGGCGACGGCCCCCTCGTGGGCCTGCGCCCCGGTGGTCAGCCGCGGTTCCTCGGCGTGCTGGGCGAGCACCGCGTCCAGCCCGGCCACGTACTCCAGGGCCCGGCGCATCACCAGCGGGTCGGCCACGCAGTGCCCGTCGTCGGAGAACACCCGCACCGCGGCCGAGCCGGCGGCCATGGTGCCCATCTCGGCGAGCTGCTCGCCGCGCAGGCCGACGGTGACGGCGCCGACGGGGTGGACGTCGACCAGGCCGACCTCGCGGCCGCGGTGCCAGACCAGGTCGGTGACGACGACGGAGTCGGCGACCGGGTCGGTGTTGGCCATGGCCAGGACCGCGGTGTAGCCGCCGAGGGCCGCGGCGGCGGACCCGGTGGCGATGGTCTCGGTGTCCTCCCGGCCGGGCTCGCGCAGGTGGGTGTGCAGGTCGACCAGGCCCGGGAGCAGCACCAGCCCGTCGGCCTCGACGACCTCGTGCCCGTCGCGGGCCACGGTGCCCACGGGCTCGACGGCGGTGATCTCGCCGTCGGCCAGCAGCACGTCGACGGGCTCGCCCTCGCCGTAGGGCCGGGCTCCGGTGATCAGGGTGCTCACGGCGCGGTACCTCCGGCGCTCGGGGCGGGGCCGGACTCCCCCGCCAGCAGCTGGTAGAGCACGGCCATGCGGACGTGCACGCCGTTGCGGACCTGGGACAGGATCGCCGCCCGCGGGGAGTCGGCCACCGAGGACGCGATCTCCATGCCGCGCAGCATCGGCCCCGGGTGCAGGACGACGGCGTGGTCGGCGAGCAGCGAGGCCCGCCGCTCCGACAGGCCGTAGCGCACCGAGTACTCGCGGGCCGACGGGAAGAAGCCGCCGTGCATCCGCTCGGCCTGCACCCGCAGCATCACCACCGCGTCCACCCCGGGCAGGGTGGCGTCGAGGGAGTCCGACACCGCCACCGGCCAGCTCGCCACCCCGGCGGGCAGCAGCGTGGGCGGGGCGACGAGCTCGACCTCGGCGCCCAGGGTGGCCAGCAGGTGCGCCCCGGATCGCGCGACCCGGCTGTGCAGCACGTCCCCGACGAGCGCCACCCGCCGCCCCTCGAGCCCACCGAGGCGCTGGCGCAGCGTGAGCGCGTCGAGCAGCGCCTGGGTGGGGTGCTCGTGGGTGCCGTCGCCGGCGTTGACCACCGCGGGTCCTGGCTCGTCGGTGCCCTGCCCGCCGTGACCGCCGCCGGCCGTCCACGCGGCGATGCGGTGCGCCGCGCCCGAGGCGGGGTGGCGCACCACCAGGCAGTCGGCGCCGGCGCTGCGCAGCGTCAGGGCCGTGTCCCGCAGCGACTCGCCCTTGGACGCCGAGGAGCCCTTGGCGCCCACGTTGACCACGTCGGCGGAGAGCCACTTGCCGGCCACCTCGAACGACACCCGGGTGCGGGTGGAGTCCTCGAAGAAGACCGTCATCACCGTGCGGCCGCGCAGGGTGGGGAGCTTGCGGATCTCCCGGCCCAGCAGGGCCTGCTCGAACCGCTCCGCGTCGTCGAGCAGGCTGGTCGCGGCGTCGCGGTCGAGGTCGTCGACCGAGAGCAGGTGGCGCCTCACGCGTCGTCTCCAGCGGGTCCCGCGGCGGCGGGTCCGGGACCCGGGCGCAGCACCACGCCGTCGCGGCCGTCGTGCTCCACCAGCAGCACGGCCACGTCCTCGGAGCGGGCCGTGGGCACGTTCTTGCCCACGTAGTCCGCGCGCAGCGGCAGCTCGCGGTGGCCCCGGTCCACGAGGACGGCCAGCTGGACCGCGCGGGGCCGGCCGAGGTCGCGCAGCGCGTCGAGGGCGGCGCGGACCGTCCGGCCGGAGAACAGGACGTCGTCGACGAGCACCACGACCGCGTCGTCGACCCCGCCCTCGGGCACCGTGGTGCGCTCCAGCGGGCGGGTGGGCCGGCGCCGCAGGTCGTCGCGGTAGAGGGTGGTGTCGAGCAGCCCGGTGGCCGGGCGGGTGCCGCTGAACTCCTCGACCCGGTCGGCGATCCGCTCGGCGAGCACCGCGCCCCGCGTCGGGATGCCGAGCAGGACCACGCGGGGGCCGTCGGGCCCGTCCAGCGCGGTCTTCTCGATGAGCTGGTGGGCGATCCGCGCCACGGTGCGGGCCACGTCGGCCGCCGTGAGCAGCTCACGCACGGTGGTGTCCCCGGAGGACGGGGCGGCAGCCCCGGTGGCGGGGTCCCCGTCGGTGTCGGGCGCAGGCACGGTCCGCTGACTCCCTTCCCCGCCTCTCGGGACGGGTCGTTAAAGGACGTCGATCGGGCCGCACGGTACCAGCCGCGGCCGGGGCGACCCGCCACGGCGACGTCATGATCATCGATCCACCATCACGCTCAGTGAGCGCTATCGTGGAGTCACCAGCGCCGAACGCGGCGTGAAGGGGACAACGGGTGAGGAGAACGGGTGATGAGTGACTACGGGAGAGCCCTCGGTGCGAAGCTGCGGGCGATCCGCCAGCAGCAGGGCCTGTCGCTGCACGGCGTGGAGCAGAAGTCCGAGGGCCGTTGGAAGGCCGTCGTCGTGGGCTCCTACGAGCGGGGCGACCGCGCGGTGACCGTGCAGAAGCTGGCCGAGCTGGCCGACTTCTACGGCATCCCGATCTCCGAGCTGCTCCCCGAGGGGCGCACCGCCTCCGGAGCGGAGCCGGCGACCAAGATCGTCATCGACCTCGAGCGGCTCCAGCAGCTCCCCGCCGACAAGGTGGGTCCGCTGGCGCGCTACGCCTCGACCATCCAGAGCCAGCGCGGCGACTACAACGGCAAGGTCCTCTCCATCCGCACCGAGGACCTGCGCTCGCTGGCGATCATCTACGACACCTCGCCGGGCGACCTGACCGAGCAGCTCATCGGCTGGGGCGTGCTGCCCGCGGACGCCCGCAACGCCGCGGACGCCTGAGCGTCACCGCCCGGGGGTGAGCCCGCCGCGCCACCCCGCCTGACCCCTGTCCCCGGTCAGGCGGGTGGCCCCGGCTCCCCGGGCGCCCGGTCACCGCGCGCCGAGCTCGCGGTGGCCGCCGCGGCCGCCCGCACCTGCGGCGCCAGCAGCACCAGCTGGCCCAGCACGCCGTTGACGAAGCGCGGCGAGTCGTCGGTCGAGAGGTCCCGGGCCAGCTCCACGGCCTCGTCCACGGCCACCGCGGGCGGCACGTCGTCGGCGTGCAGCAGCTCCCAGGCGGCCACCCGCAGCACCGCGCGGTCCACCGCGGGCAGCCGGTCGAGCGTCCACTCCCGCAGGTTCTCCGCGATCACGTCGTCGAGCCGGGCACCCTCGTCGCGGACCCCGCTGACCAGCACCACCGTGTAGTCGTTGACGGGCGCCACCGACGGGTCGCCCGCCGACATCGTGACCCGCTCGTGGGCGATCTCGACCGGGTCCACGCCGCGGGTCTCGGCCTCGAAGAGGAGGTCGACGGCACGACGGCGCGCCTTGCGACGGGCGCCGCCCTGGCTGCGCCGGCGCGCGGTGGCGGCGTCCACCCCGCGGGGGGCGGGGCCGTCGCCGCGGGGGGTCGGGTCGCTGCTCACGTCAGGAGTTCACGCGGCCCAGGTAGCGGCTGTCCCGGGTGTCCACGCGCAGCTTGTCCCCGGTGTTGATGAACAGCGGGACGTTGATCTCCGCGCCCGTCTCCATGGTGGCCGGCTTGGTGCCGCCCGTGGAGCGGTCGCCCTGCAGGCCCGGGTCGGTGTGGGAGACGACGAGGTCCACCGCGACGGGCAGCTCGACGTACAGCGCGGCGCCCTCGTTGAACGCGATGGACACCTCGCTGTTCTCCAGCATGAAGTCCGCGCCGCTGCCGACGGTGGCGGCGGGCAGGTAGTGCTGCTCGAAGTCCTCGGCGTCCATGAACACGAAGTCGTCGCCGTCGCGGTAGAGGTAGGTGGCGGTGCGGCGGTCGACGGTGGCCGTCTCCACCTTGACCCCGGCGTTGAACGTCTTGTCGACGACCTTGCCGGAGAGGACGTTCTTCAGCGTCGACCGCACGAAGGCGGGGCCCTTGCCCGGCTTGACGTGCTGGAAGTCGGTGATCGTCCAGAGCTGGCCGTCGATCTTGAGGACGAGCCCGTTCTTGAAGTCGCTGGTCGACGCCATCGCGGCGGAACCTCCTGGTCTCGCGGCGCGTCGCCGCTGGGGTGGACCGGTGCTGCTGCGGACCGGTGCGGTGCTGCTCGCCCGCGCGAGCCGCGGCGGGGGCCGGCCGGACGTCCGCCCGCCGGGGCACCAGCGGGCAGCATACCGGTGCCGAGGTCGCGGCCGACCGGTTGCGCCCCGTCGTACCCTGGCCGCCGTGAGCCCCTCGCTGCGGCGGCGCCGCCCGGTCCGAGCCCGCCCCCGCGTCTCCCCGTGGCTGCTGCGGGCGGTCGTGCTGGCCCCGGTGCACGCGGCGGTCAGCGTCGGCGTCGGCCTGCTGGCCGCCGAGCACCCGGAGCAGGGCAGCTGGCTGCGGCTCGTCGCCCTCGGCCTGCTCCTGGCCGTGGCGCTGGTGTGGGGCACGTGGGACGGCACCCGGGAGGCCCGCGCCACCGACGACCTGTCCGCCCGCTGGCTCAAGGCCGGGCTCGCCGCCGGCCCGGTCGCCGCGTTCGCCGCGTGGCTGGTCCGGGTGCTGGCCGTCGACGCGACCGGGCTGGAGTCGCTGTGGGGCCAGCTCACCGGCGGCGCCAGCTTCACCGCGCTCATGGTGCTGGTGCCCGCCGTGGTCGGGGTGGTGCTGGGCCGCTGGCTGGTCGCCTCGCCCCGCGCCCCGCGGGCCCCGAGGCGCGGTCGCCGTCAGAGCAGCACGGACCCCGTCGACGAGGGCGCCTCGCGGGCGATGGCCGAGTAGGCCGCGGCCAGCAGGGAGGGGTCGGGGCCGTCGAGGGCGCCCGGCCGGGCCAGGCCGTCGAGGACGACGAACCGCAGCACGCCCGAGCGGGACTTCTTGTCCCGCTTCATGCCCTCGAGCAGCTGGCCGAAGCCGTCGTCGTCGTAGGTGGTGGGCAGCCCCAGCGAGCCCAGCACCGCGGCGTGCCGGTCGGCGGTCGCGTCGTCGAGGCGCCCGGCGAGGCGGGCCAGCTCGGCGGCGAAGCACATCCCGACGCTGACCGCGGCGCCGTGGCGCCACCGGTAGCGCTCCCGGCGCTCGATGGCGTGGCCCAGGGTGTGGCCGTAGTTGAGGTGCTCGCGCCGGCCCGTCTCCCGCAGGTCGGACGAGACCACCTCGGCCTTGACCGCGATCGCCCGGCGCACCAGCTCGGGCAGCACCTCCCCCGCCGGGTCCAGCGCCGCGGCCGGGTCGGCCTCGACCAGGTCGAGGATCACCGGGTCGGCGATGAACCCGGCCTTGACCACCTCGGCCATGCCCGCCACCACCTCCAGCGGCGGCACCGACTCCAGCGTGGCCAGGTCGACCAGCACGGCGGCGGGCTCGTGGAACGCGCCGACGAGGTTCTTGCCCGCGTCGGTGTTGATCCCGGTCTTCCCGCCGACCGCGGCGTCGACCATGGCCAGCAGCGTGGTGGGCACGTGCACCACCCGGACGCCGCGCATCCAGGTCGCGGCGACGAACCCGGCCAGGTCGGTCGCGGCCCCACCGCCGAGGGAGACCACGGTGTCGCGGCGGTCGAGCCCGATGCGCCCGAGCACCTCCCAGCAGAACCCGGCCACGGCGAGGTCCTTGCCGTCCTCGGCGTCGGGGATCTCCACCCGGTGGGCGTCGACGCCCGCGGCGGCCAGCGCCTCGCGGAGCGTCTCGGCCGTGGCGACCAGCGACGGCTGGTGGATGACGACCGCGGTCCGGGAGACCGCGACCGCGGCGACGACCTCGTCGAGCAGGCCGCGGCCGACGGTGACGTCGTAGGGCCGCTCGGCGTCGACCCGGGTGCGGGTGGGGGTGCTGCTGGGGTCGGTCACGGGACGTCCTCCGGGGCGGGGGTGGGCTGGTCGGGGGCGGTCCGGGCGGGCGCGGTGCCGGTGCCGGCGCCGGTGCCGAGGAGTGCGGCGACCTCGGTGACGACGTCGTCGGGGTCGCGGCCGTCGGTGACGACCCGGGCGGTGGCGACCTCGGCGTAGAGCGGGGCGCGGGCGGCGAGCAGCGCGCGGTAGGTGGCGCGGGGGTTGACCCCGGCGAGCAGCGGACGCGCCCCGCCGAGGCCGGTGCGGTGCACGCCCTCGGCGGCGCCGACGTCGAGCAGCACGACGCGGTGCCCGGCCAGGGCCGCGCGGGTGCGGGCGGAGAGCACCGCGCCGCCACCGAGGGCGAGCACCCCCGGGTGGGTGCGCAGCGCGTCGGCCACGGCACGCTCCTCCAGCGCCCGGAACTCCGGCTCGCCGCGGCTCAGGAACACCTCGGACACCGTCGCCCCCGCCGCCGCCTCGACGGCCGCGTCGGTGTCGAGCAGCGCCACGCCGAGCAAGGCCGCCAGCCGCGTGCCGGTGGTGGTCTTGCCCGCCCCGGGCGGGCCGACCAGCACCACGACCGGGCGCGTGCTCGCCGCGCTCACGCCAGCTCGTGCCGGCTCTGCACGGCCTTCACGTAGTGGTGCAGGTTCGCGGTGGTCTCGGCCACGGAGTCGCCCCCGAACTTCTCCAGCGCGGCCTGGGCGAGCACCAGCGCGACCATGGCCTCGGCCACGACCCCGGCCGCGGGCACGGCGCAGACGTCGGAGCGCTGGTTGATGGCGACGGCCTCCTCGCCGGTGGCCATGTCCACCGTGGCCAGCGCCCGCGGCACGGTGGAGATCGGCTTCATCGCCGCGCGGACCCGCAGCGGCTCACCGTTGGTCATGCCGCCCTCGATGCCCCCGGCGCGGTTGGTGCTGCGCAGCACGCCGTCCGGGCCCGGGCGCATCTCGTCGTGGGCCCGGCTGCCGCGCCGGCGGGCGGTGGCGAACCCGTCGCCCACCTCGACGCCCTTGATCGCCTGGATGCCCATGAGCGCCTCGGCCAGGCGCGCGTCGAGCTTGCGGTCCCCGCCGACGAACGACCCCAGGCCGACGGGCAGGCCGTGCACGACGACCTCGACGACGCCGCCGAGGGTGTCGCCCTCCCGCTTGGCCAGGTCCACCTCGGCGACCATGGCCTCGGACGCGGCCGGGTCGAACACCCGCACCGGGCTGGCGTCGACGACGGCGAGGTCGTCGGGGCCGGGCACCACGCCCTCGGGTGCGTCGACCGAGCCCAGCGCGGTGACGTGGCTGAGCACCTGCACGCCGAGCGACTGCGCGAGGAACGCCCGGGCCACCGTGCCCAGCGCGACCCGCGCCGCGGTCTCCCGCGCGCTGGCCCGCTCCAGGACCGGCCGGGCGTCGTCGAAGCCGTACTTGAGCATGCCGGCGTAGTCGGCGTGCCCGGGCCGCGGCCGGGTCAGCCGCGCGTTGCGGGCCTGCGCGGCCAGCACCTCGGGGTCGACCGGGTCGGCCGCCATGACGGTCTCCCACTTGGGCCACTCGGTGTTGCCCACCCGGATCGCGACCGGGCCGCCCATGGTGCGGCCGTGCCGGACCCCGCCGAGCACGTCGACGGCGTCGGCCTCGAACTTCATCCGGGCGCCGCGGCCGTGCCCCAGGCGCCGGCGGGCGAGCTGCTCGGCGATGTCGCTCGTCGTGACCTCCACCCCGGCCACCATCCCCTCGAGGACGGCGACGAGGGCGGGTCCGTGGGACTCCCCGGCAGTGATCCAGCGCAGCACGGCCCCATCGTCCCACGCGGGGCTCAGGTCACCGCCGCCACCACCGCCAGGCAGGTCGCCGCGCACATCGACGGGCCGTGCGGCAGCTCGGTGCACCGGGCGCGGCCGCGCAGGCCGAGGAGCACCGCCGCCGCGAGACCCGTCAGCAGCGGGGCGCCCAGCGCGGCGAGCAGCCAGGCGTCGGGCCCGCACGCCCCGGCCGCGGCCCCGAGGCCGAGGGCCAGCTTGGCGTCGCCGGCGCCGAGACCGCGCGGGTGCACCAGGTGCACCAGCAGGTGCGGCCCGGCGAGGGCGAGCGCCCCCAGCAGCGCCGGCCACCCCCGGCCCGCCCCGGCGGCGAGCGCGGCCGGCACC
>NZ_BAAGQZ010000032.1:0-2889 GCF_054783215.1 Rhodococcus aerolatus
GGGCGCCGGTGCCTGGGCCGCGGGGGCCTGGGGCGCCGGGGCGGGCGCCTCGGCGGCGGGCGCGGCCGGCGGTGCCGGCCCGGGACGCGGGCCGGGACGGGCACCCGGCTTGGGCGCACCCGAGCCGTTCGACGGTGCGCTCGCCGGGGCACCGGACTCGCCGGCACCGGGGAACGCCTCGCGCAGCCGGCGGGCCACGGGGGCCTCGACGGTCGACGACGCGGACTTGACGAACTCGCCCTGCTCCTTGAGCTTCGCGAGAACTACCTTGCTGGTGACACCGAGTTCCTTGGCCAACTCGTGCACGCGGGCCTTGCCTGCCACTGCTCTCCTCACTGGTGAGGCCGAGCGGGGGTGCCCACGCGGCCTCGGATCAACTCCGACGGACGTCCATCACTGCAACTTCACGGTGTGCTCATGTCCCTGTGCCTGTTCCTCACCTGGTGTCGACGGGCGCCGACCCGGGTGGGTCGTGCCTGACGGGCGGTGTGCCGTGCACGTGCTGCCCCACCGCGGCGGTGTCGAGCGGGCCCGCCACGCGCAGTGCGCGGGGGAACGCCCGGCGCCGCTCGGCCAGCGCCACGCACTCGGGATCGGGGTGCACGTGGGCACCCCGGCCCGGGAGCCTGCGCCTCGGGTCCGGCACGACCGACGAGCCTCGCGCCACCACCCGGAGCAGTCCGGTGACCTCGCTCCTGGTGCGGCACCCGACGCAGGTCCGCACGGGTCCGGGCCGCGGCGCGGCGGACCCGTGTGACCGGCCGGGGGCCGACGCACGAGCAGGGATCACGTCCGAGTCTAGCGCCACCGCGTCCGGGGCACGAACCCCCGAGGGCCGCGTGCGGCCGCCGCGCCCGCTCAGGGACGCCCGCCGGTGGTGGCCGACGGGCCGGGCCCGGCGTCGGCGGTCGCGGCCTCGACCGGGGCGGCGTCGCTGCGGATGTCGATCCGCCACCCGGTGAGCCGCGCGGCCAGGCGGGCGTTCTGCCCCTCCTTGCCGATGGCCAGGGACAGCTGGAAGTCCGGCACGACCACCCGGGCGGCGCGGGCCGCCGCGTCGACGACGGTCACCGAGACGACCTTCGACGGCGACAGGGCGTTGCCGACGAAGCGGGCCGGGTCGTCGTCGTGGTCGATGATGTCGATCTTCTCGTCCCCGAGCTCGCGCATGACGTTGCGGACCCGCTGCCCGACCGGGCCGATGCACGCGCCCTTGGCGTTGAGCCCCGCCACGGTGCTGCGCACGGCGATCTTGGAGCGGTGCCCCGCCTCGCGCGCCACCGCCATGATCTCCACCGAGCCGTCGTCGATCTCCGGCACCTCGAGGGCGAACAGCCGGCGCACCAGGTTGGGGTGGGTGCGCGACAGGGTGATCTGCAGGCCCCGGGCGCCGCGGCTGACCCCGACGACGTAGCACTTCACGCGCTCGCCGTGCTCGTAGGTCTCCCCCGGCACCTGCTCGGCCGAGGGCAGCACGCCCTCCACCCCGGCGGCCTCGCTGCCCAGGCGGACCATGACGACGCCGCGGGCGTTGGCGCGGGCGTCGCGCTGCACCACGCCGCCGACGACCTCGCCCTCGTGGGTGGAGTACTCGCCGTAGGTGCGGTCGTGCTCGGCGTCGCGCAGGCGCTGCACGATCACCTGGCGTGCGGTGGTGGCGGCGATGCGGCCGAAGCCCTCGGGGGTGTCGTCCCACTCGGGGCCGGGCGTGCCGTCCTCGGCGAGCTCGTGGGCCATGACCCGGACCAGGCCGGTCCTGCGGTCCACGTCGATGCGGGCCCGCGGCTGGTGGCCGTCCACGTGGCGGTACGCGGTGAGCAGGGCCGTCTCGATGGCGCCGACCACGGTGGCCACGCTGATGCCCTTCTCGGCCTCGATGGCCCGCAGGGCGGCGATGTCGATGTTCACCGGTCGGCTCCGTCCTCGTGCGTCAGGTCGTCCTCGTCGGCCGGGTCCTCGTCGGCCGGGTCCTCGTCGGCCGGGTCGTCGTCGGGGAGGTCGTCCCTGCCGCCGACGGGCTCGGACCCGCCGAGCGGCCCGGCCGGGGTGCCGCTCAGCGCCAGCTCGGCCGGGTCGGGGGCGCGGAACTCGATCTCCACCACGGCCGCCGTCACCGCCCCGAGCGCGACCTCGCGCACCTGCGGGCCGGCGTCACCGGGCACCACCAGGGCCACGGTGTCCCCGGTCAGCTCGCCGACCCGCGCGGTCAGCTCTTCGCCGTCGACGGTGGCCGTCACCCGCCGCCCCCGGGCGCGGCGCCAGTGCCGCGGCGCCGTGAGGGGCCGGTCGACGCCCGGAGAGGTCACCTCGAGGGTGTACGGCGCCTCGCCGAAGGCCTCCTCGGCGTCGAGGACGTCGGAGACCCGGCGGCTGAGCTCGGCCACCGCGTCGAGGTCGAGCGGCGCGTCGGACCCGACGACCACCCGGACCACGCTGCGCCGTCCGGCGGCGGTGACGGTGACCTCCTCGAGGTCGTGGCCGGTGCCGGCGAGCAGGTCGTCCACGAGCTCGCTCACCTGCTCGGGGCGCGGCACGGGCATCGGGGCTCCCTGCGGGTCGTCGGTGCAGTTGTCGGTGGGCGCGGGGACGCCGTGGTGGGTCCGTGGCCGGAGGACCAGCCTAGCCGCCGCGGGGCCGGGCCCGGACCGCCCGCGACGGGGCCGGGGCGCCGTGCGGCGGCTGGCAGGATGACCGCGTGCCCCCCGCCCCCACCGCGCCGGGTCCGACCCGGCGGACCGTGCTGCGCGCCGGTCTCGCGGCGGGGGCGGGCCTGCTGGTCGCGGCCTGCTCGGCGCCGGCCGCGACGCCCGGGGAGACCCCCGCCGGGGAGCCGGACCCGCTTCTCGGGCTCGTCGCCGCCGCCCGCGCCGACGCCGCCCTGGCCACGGC
>NZ_BAAGQZ010000033.1:0-49331 GCF_054783215.1 Rhodococcus aerolatus
GAGCGCGACCGCCCCGCCGCCGAGCGCCACGCCCGTGCGGGGCAGCGGCACGGGCCGGGACGCGCCGAGCAGGGCCCGGCGGCCGAGGACGAGCGCCGCGAGCACGAGGCACGCCACGAGCAGGGACCCGGCGGTGGGCGGCAGCAGGGTGGTCACCGGCCGATCGTCGCGGCGCGCGGCCCGCCGCGGGACGGGCGTCGGGCACCTGGGGACCGACGCGACCGTGCGTCCACACCCGGGCCGCCGGGGGTTGCGCCGCGGGCCCCGACGTGGTGCTCAGCCGGGCGGGGCCGCCAGCGCGGCCGCCATCGCCGCGCGGGGGGCGGGCAGCCCGGTGAAGGCCTCGACCTGCCCGAAGGCCTGGTGCAGCAGCACCCGGGCGCCGCCGACCACCCGGCCGCCGCGGGCCAGCACGGCCGCGGCGAGGGGGGTGGGCCACGGGTGGTAGACGACGTCGAGCAGGGACCGCACCGGGGCCAGGGCGTCCACGAGCGCCGCCTGCGCGTCCGCGGGGACCGTCGACACGCACGCCGCCGCGGCCCCGGCCTCCGCCGTCACGGCGTCGAGGCGCACCACCCGGAGCGGGACCCCCAGCCGCTCGGCCGTGGCGCGCACCCCGTCGGCGCGGGCGGGCTCCCGCACGGCGACGACCACCTCCGCCACCTGCTCCCGGGCCAGCGCGGCGACCACGGCCCGCGCCGTGCCCCCCGCCCCGAGCACGAGCACGGGGCGCCCGGCGACGTCGGGCCGGCCGTGCCCCAGCTCGGCCAGCGCCCCGGCGGCGCCGTCGACGTCGGTGCAGTCGGCCCACCAGCCCCCGTCGCGGCGCACCAGGGTGTTGGCCGCGCCGACGGCGGCGGAGCGCTCCGAGCGGGTGTCGGCCCGCCCCAGCGCGGCCAGCTTGGCCGGCATCGTCACCGACAGCCCCACCCACTCCGGGCCGAGCCCGTCGACCAGCGGGGCGAGCCCGGCGGCGTCGCACTCGACCCGGGTGTAGGTCCAGCCGGTCAGCCCGAGCGCGGCGTAGGCGGCCCGGTGCAGGTCCGGGGAGCGGGAGTGCCCGACGGGCGAGCCGAGCACGGCCGCCCGGCGGGGTGTCGACGCCTGCGCCGGCTCAGCCGAAGACACCGTTGGCCTGGGCCAGCCGGATCGCGGCCTCGTGGTCGGCGAAGGAGGTGGAGAACACCGTGGTGCCCTGCGTGTCCACGGTGACGAAGTACAGCCACGTGCCGTCGGCGGGCTGCTCGGCGGCGGTGAGGGCGGCGTCGCCCGGCGACGAGATCGGCGTCTTGGGCAGGCCCGGGGTGGCGTAGGTGTTCCACGGGGTGACCGTGGCGCGGGCGGCGTCGGTGGTGGCGACGGCCTGCACGTCGAGCGGGTAGTTGACGGTCGAGTCGAACTCCAGCTTCTGGCCGACCGCGAGGCGGTTGTAGATCACCCGGGCCACCTTGGCGAAGTCGGCGGGCAGCGCCTCGCGCTCCACCAGCGAGGCGACGGTGAGCACCTGGTAGGGGTCGAGCCCGGCCACCGGTGCCCCGTCGAGCAGGCCGGTCGCCTGGAACGAGGCCGCCGAGGTGGTGAGCACCTGGTTGAGCAGCTGGGTGGCGGTGGTGCCGGGGGCGACGTCGTAGCTGCCCGGGCGGATGAGCCCCTCGAGGCGCTTGCCCGCGTCGGTCGCGGCGGTGACGGCGGGGCGGGCGAACTCCGGGACCCCCAGCGCGTCGAGGTCGGCGGTGGCCGCCGCGGTGCGCAGGTCGGCGACGTCGACGCAGCTCCGGGTGCCGTTGATGGTGGCGCAGGAGGCCTGGGAGAGCATCGACAGGATGCCGGGGGTGACCTGCCCGGTGGAGCCGGTGACGTCGTCGAGCTGGCGGCCCTCGGGGATGACGAGGGTGCCGACGCGGGCGTCGGGGGCCAGCAGGTCGGTCACGGCCTGGGTGCCGGGGATGTTGGTGGGCAGCACGTAGTAGCCGGGCTGCACGGAGGTCACGGCGGCGTTCGTCCGCGCCGCCTCGTTGAAGGCGGCCGCGCTGGCGACGACGCCGCGGTCGGCGAGCGTGGCCCCGATCTGGGCCGACGTGTCGCCCGAGGCGACGCGGACGACGACCTCGGGGCCCGCGGGGCCGGCGAAGTCCGGGGTGCTGCTGGAGCCGAAGCTGCCCAGCAGCGCCCGGCCGCCGACCACGACCCCGGCGACCACGCCGAGCAGCACGACGACGGCGACGACCGTGCCGAGCCGGCGGCGCCGGCGGGCGACCGTGCGCCGCTGCTCGGCACGCCGGGCCTGAGCCCGCCGCCGCGGCGGCAGCGAGCCCTCGGCGTCCTCGACGTGGCGGGGCACGGCCCGTGAGCTGCCCCAGGCGTCCGGGCGGTCCCACCCGTCGTCCCGGCGGCCGCGGGGCTCGTCGTCCTCGGGGTGGCCGAGCAGGCCGAGGTCGTCGTCGCTCACGCCTGCTCCTCCACGTCGGCGGCCGCGGCGGCGGCCAGGGTGCGTCGGCGGCCGTCGAGCCACCCCTGCAGGATCGCCACCGCGGCGGCCTGGTCGATGACCGCGCGCTGGCGGGCGCCCCGCACCCCGCGCTCGGCCAGGGTGCGCGTCGCGGTCACGGTGGTGAACCGCTCGTCGGACAGCCGGACGGGCACGGGGTCCACCCTCTCACCGAGCAGCCGGGCGTAGCGGGAGGCGCTCTGCGCGGCCGCCCCGTGCTCGGCCCGCAGGGTCCGGGGCAGCCCGACGACGACCTCGACGCAGTCGTGCTCGGCCGCGAGGGCCGCGACCCGCAGCAGGTCCGGTGCGTCGGGCCGGGTGCTGCCGCGCTGCCGGGCCACGGTCTCGACGGGGGTGGCCACCAGGCCGTCCGGGTCGCTGACCGCGACCCCCACCCGCACCGAGCCGACGTCGACGCCGAGGCGCCGGCCCCGGCCGGGGTCGTCGTGGCCGGGTCGGTCGGGGTCGGTGCGGTCGGGGCCGTCCACCGTCATGCCCCGGCGGCCAGGTGGGCACGCAGCGCCGCCACCGCGTCGGGCACCGCGGCGGGCTCGGTGCCGCCACCCTGGGCCATGTCGGGCTTGCCCCCGCCCCGCGCGCCGAGCACCGCGGCGAAGCTGGGCACCAGGGCTCCTGCCGCCACCCCGGCCTCGCGTGCGGCGGCGGTGGTGGCGACGACGAAGGACACCTTCTCCCCCGCCGGGGCGAACAGCGCCACGACGCCCGGGCGGGCACCGAGGCGGGCGCGCACGTCGGTGGCCAGGGTGCGCAGGTCGCCGCCGGTGACGCCCTCGGGCACCGCGGTGGCCACGAGGTCGACCGCGCCGACCCGTTCCGCGCCGTCGGCCAGGCCCGCGGCGGAGGCCAGCACCTGCCGGGCGCGCACGGCCTCGAGCTCGCGCTCGGCGACGCGCAGCCGCTCGAGCAGGGCCTCGACCCGGGCGGGCACCTCCGCGTCGGGCACCTTGAGCACCGCGGCCAGGCCCTGGAGGAGCGCCCGCTCGGCGGCCAGGTGGCGGAAGGCGTCGTGGCCGACGAAGGCCTCGACGCGGCGCACCCCGGACCCGACCGAGGACTCCGCGGTGAGCGTCACCGGGCCCACCTGCGAGGAGTGGGTGACGTGGGTGCCGCCGCACAGCTCGCGGGAGAAGGGCCCGCCGATCTCCACGACGCGCACCTCCTCGTCGTAGGTCTCCCCGAACAGGGCCAGCGCGCCGAGCTCGCGGGCGCCGCCCATGTCGGTGTGCAGCACCCGCACGGCCAGGTCGTCCCGGACGGCGCGGTTGGTGACGTCCTCGACCTCGCTGCGGGTGGCCGCGCTCAGCCCGCCCTGCCAGGCGAAGTCGAGCCGCAGGTAGCCGGGCTTGTTGTAGGAGCCGGACTGCACCGCGGTGGGCCCGAGCACGTGGCGCAGGGCCGCGTGGACCAGGTGGGTGCCGGAGTGCGCCTGGCGCGCCCCGACCCGCCACTCCGGGTCGACCTGGGCGAGCACGGCCTGGCCCTCGGCCACCTCGCCCTCGGCCACGCGCACCCGGTGCACCCAGAGCTGCTTGGCCACCTTCTGCACGTCGAGCACCTCGAGCCGGGCACCCGGGGCGGTGATGGTGCCGGCGTCGGCCTCCTGCCCGCCCGACTCGGCGTAGAGCGGGGTGCGGTCGAGGACGAGCTCGACGGTCTGGCCCTGGGTGGCCGCGGCGACGCGGGCCCCGTCGGCCAGCAGGCCGCGCACGGTCGCCTCGCTGGTCAGCTCGTCGTAGCCGGTGAAGTCCGTCGGGCCCTGGGCCAGCAGCTCGCGGTAGGCGGAGAGGTCGCCGTGCCCGGTCTTGTTGCGCTGCGCGTCGGCCTTGGCGCGGTCGCGCTGCTCCGCCATGAGGGCCCGGAAGCCGGGCTCGTCGACGGTGAGGCCCGCCTCGGCCGCCATCTCCAGGGTCAGGTCGATGGGGAACCCGTAGGTGTCGTGCAGCGCGAACGCGCGGTCGCCGGCGATGACGGTCGAGCCGGCGGCGCGCACCTGCTCGGCGGCGGTGTCGAACAGCGTCGAGCCGGCCTCGAGGGTGCGCCGGAACGCGGTCTCCTCGCCCACCGCAGCCCGCTCGATGCGCTCGGCGTCGCTGACGAGCTCGGGGTAGGACGGGCCCATGGTCTCGCGGACCACGGCGACGAAGCGCGCCATGCTGGGCTCGGTGATGCCGAGCAGCCGGGCCGCGCGGACGATGCGGCGCAGCAGCCGGCGCAGCACGTAGCCGCGGCCGTCGTTGCCGGGGGTGACCCCGTCGGCGATGAGCATGACCCCGGTGCGCGCGTGGTCGGCGATGACGCGGAAGCGGACGTCGTCGGCGGTGCCCTGCTCGCCGCCCGCGCCGTAGCGGCGCCCCGAGAGCTCCTCGGCGACGGCGATCACCGGGCGCACCAGGTCGGTCTCGTAGACGTTCTCCACGCCCTGCAGCAGCATCGCGACCCGCTCGACGCCCATGCCGGTGTCGATGTTCTGCCGGGGCAGCGGGCCGAGGATCTCGAAGTCGTCCTTGCCGATCCCCGCGCCGCGCTCGTTCTGCATGAACACGAGGTTCCAGACCTCGATGTAGCGGTCGGAGTCCACCGCCGGGCCGCCCTCGGCACCGTGCTCGGGGCCGCGGTCGAAGAAGATCTCCGAGTCCGGGCCGCACGGGCCGGGGATGCCCATGGACCAGTAGTTGTCGGCCTTGCCCAGGCGCTGGATGCGCTCCAGCGGCACCCCGGCGACCTCCTGCCACAGCCCGATCGTCTCGTCGTCGTCGAGGTAGACGGTCACCCACAGCCGCTCCGGGTCGAACCCGTAGCCGCCGTCGTCCTGGCTGCGGGTGAGCAGCGACCAGGCGAACGCGATGGCCTCGCGCTTGAAGTAGTCGCCGAAGGAGAAGTTGCCCGCCATCTGGAAGAACGTGTTGTGCCGGGTCGTGACCCCGACGTTCTCGATGTCCCCGGTGCGCACGCACTTCTGCACGCTGGTCGCCCGCGGGTAGGGCGCAGGCACCTGGCCGAGGAAGTAGGGGACGAACGGCACCATGCCGGCGTTGACGAACAGCAGGTTCGGGTCGTCGAGGAGCAGCGACGCGCTGGGCACCAGGGTGTGGCCGGAGGCGGTGAAGTGGTCGAGGAACCGGCGGCGGATCTCGTGGGTCTGCACTGTGCGTCCTTCGCTCGCGGTGCCGGGCCGGTCCGGGTCCCGGGTCGGGGACGCGCGGGCGCGGCGCGGCAGGGCCTGTGGGTGGCGGCCGGTGGGCCGCCGTCAGCCCGGGGGCTGCTGCGGGTCGGGGCCGGACTCCTCCGGCGGGACCCAGGCGTGCCGGCCGGAGGGCTCCGGGCGCGGGCGGGGCCAGGGCGCCGGGGTGGGCCGGGCCGTGCTCACCGTGGGGCGCTCGGGCGGGGCGGGGTCGGGCACCTCGGTGGCGGGGTCGGGAACCTCGGTGGCGGGGACCGGGGCCTCGGTCGCCGGGGTGGTCGCGGCACCGGACGCGGGGCCCTCGGCGGGTCCCCCCGCGGGGGTGGCGCCGAGCGCGACCCGGGTGGCCGCGGCCAGCACGGGCGGGCCCGGCTCGGCCTCGGTGCGCCGCGCGACCACCCGGCCGCCCAGGATCCCCACGGCCACGCCCAGGGCCATCCAGCCCAGCCGCGCGATCACCGTGGCACCCCGGCGGTGGGCACCGTGCGTCGCTGCACCAGCACCTCGTCGACCTCCCTGCGTCGTCGGGCGCGTCGTGCACCCGGGCCCCCGTCGGCGACGGCGGCGTCCTGTCGTGCGGTCACGCTACCGGGCGCACCGCGGACCGACCGCCCCGTGCGTGCCCGGTGGGGTCGGCGGCGGTGCCCGCGGGGGCGGGCCGGACGCCCGCACGTGGCAGGGTCGCGGTCGTGACGGACCACACCTCCGGGGTCGACAGCACCCCCGGCACGACCGCACCCGCACCGACCGGCGACGACCTGCGGGCGTTCGTCGACGCCGCGCCCTCGCCGTCGCACTCGGTGGCCGAGGCGACCCGGCGGCTGCGCGCGGCGGGGTTCACCGAGCTCGCCGAGGCCGACCGGTGGGCGCTGCGCCCCGGCGACCGGCGCTACGTGGTGCGCGGCGGGGGCAGCCTGGTGGCGCTGCGGGTGGGCACCGACGCCCCGGCCGCGGCCGGCTTCCGGCTCGTCGGCGCCCACACCGACTCCCCCACCTTCAAGGTGCGTCCCCGCTCCGACGTGCACCGCTCCGGGTACCGGCTGGTGGGGGTCGAGCCCTACGGCGGGCTGCTCGCCCACACCTGGCTGGACCGCGAGCTGACGGTCGCCGGGAGGGTCGTGCTGCGCGGCGGCGCGGTGCGGCTGGTGGTGCTGCCGGGTGCCCCGCTGCGGTTCCCGTCGCTGGCGATCCACCTCGACCGGTCCGTGCGGGAGGGCCTGGTGCTCGACCCGCAGCAGCACCTCGTGCCCGTCTGGGGCGCCGAGCTGGGCACCGAGCCGGGGCTGCGCGAGGCCGTCGCGGCCGCCGCCGGCGTGGGGGTCGAGGAGGTGGTGGGCCACGACCTGGTGCTCGCCGACACCCAGCCGGCCGCGCGTGCCGGCGCGGACGGGTCCTGGGTGGCGGCGCCCCGGCTGGACAACCAGTCCAGCTGCCACGCGGGCACCCACGCCCTGCTCGCCGCCGCCCCCGCCGCCCACACCCAGGTGCTGGTGGCCAACGACCACGAGGAGGTGGGCAGCGGGTCCGCGGAGGGCGCCCGCGGGTCCTTCCTCGCCGACGTGCTGGCCCGCGTGGTCGCCGCCACCGGGGACCCGGACCCGCAGGCGCTGCACCAGGCCGTGGCCCGATCGAGGCTGGTCTCCGCCGACGTCTCCCACGCCGTGCACCCCACCCGGGGCGAGCGCCACGAGCCGGCCCACACCCCGGTGCTCGGCGGTGGTCCCGTGGTCAAGCTCAACGCCAACCAGGCCTACGCCACCGACGCCCGCAGCGGCGGCTGGTTCACCGAGCGGTGCGAGGCGGTCGGGGTCCCGGTGCAGCACTTCGTGTCCCGCGCCGACCTGCCCTGCGGGTCGACCATCGGGCCGCTCACCGCCACCCGGCTGGGCATCTCCACCGTCGACGTGGGCAACCCGGTGCTGGGGATGCACTCCTGCCGCGAGCTGGCCTCGGCCGACGACGTGCCGCTGATGGTGCGCGCGCTGGTGTCCTGCCTGCAGGACTGACGCCGGGGCGGCCGGTCTAGCGGGCCAGGCCCCGGACGATGCGGCGCAGCCGGCCCAGCCGCTCGCCCACGCCGCGCTCGTGGCCGTGCGGGGTGGGGGCGTAGTAGTCGCGCCCGACGAGCTCGTCGGGCGGGTACTGCTGGGTGAGCACCCCGTCGGGGTGGTCGTGGGGGTATCGGTAGCCGACGGCGCTGCCCTGGGCCTGCGCCCCGGCGTAGTGGCCGTCGCGCAGGTGCGGCGGGACCGGACCCGCCCCGCCCGCGGCGACGTCGGCCAGCGCGGCCGAGAGCGCGGCCACGACCCCGGGTGACTTCGGGGCGGTCGCCAGGTGGATCGTGGCCTGCGCCAGGGCGAGGCGGGCCTCGGGCATGCCGATGAGCGCCACCGCCTGCGCGGCGGCGGTCGCGGTCAGCAGGGCGGTCGGGTCGGCCATGCCGACGTCCTCGCTGGCGTGGACCACCAGCCGGCGGGCGATGAAGCGGGGGTCCTCCCCCGCGGTGATCATCCGCGCCAGGTAGTGCAGCGCGGCGTCGACGTCCGAGCCGCGGATCGACTTGATGAAGGCGCTGATGACGTCGTAGTGCTGGTCGCCGTCGCGGTCGTAGCGCACCGCCGCGGTGTCGACGGCCGCCTCGACCACGGCCAGGTCCACCGTCGCGGGGTCCTCCGGCGTGCCGCCCACGGCGCCCGCGGCGGCCTCCAGCGCGGTCAGCGCGCGGCGGGCGTCCCCGGAGGCCAGGCGCACCAGGTGGTCCTCGGCGTCCGCGGCGAGCACGACCCGGCCATCCAGGCCCCGGGGGTCGGTGACCGCCCGGCGGACCAGGGCGCGGACGTCCTCGGCCCCCAGCGGGCGCAGCGCCAGCACCAGGGACCGGGAGAGCAGGGGTGAGACGACCGAGAACGACGGGTTCTCGGTGGTGGCGGCGACGAGCAGCACCACCCGGTCCTCCACCGCGCCGAGCAGCGCGTCCTGCTGGGTCTTGGAGAAGCGGTGCACCTCGTCGATGAACAGCACGGTCTGCTCGCCGTGCACCAACCGGCGCCGGGCCAGCTCGATCACGGCGCGGACCTCCTTGACCCCGGCGCTGAGCGCGCTGAGGGCCTCGAAGCGCCGGCCGGTGGCGTGCGAGACCAGGGTGGCCAGCGTGGTCTTGCCGGTGCCGGGTGGGCCGTGCAGCAGCACCGACGCCGGGGCGGCGCCCTCGACCAGGCGGCGCAGCGGGGCGCCGGGGCCCAGCAGGTGGTCCTGGCCGAGGACCTCCTCGAGCGAGGCGGGGCGCATCCGCACGGCCAGCGGGGCGTCGGGGCGGACCGCGGCGGGGGCCCGGCGGGGCGCGTCCTGCGGCGGGCCGACGGGCTCGACGCCGGGGGCCACGTCGAACAGACCGTCCTCGGCCGCGTCCGGCTCGGTCACGCTCAGGCCCCGAGCGCCCCGGCGACCGCGCGGGCGTGGGCGGCCACGGCGTCCTCGTCGAGGGCGTCGGCCGTGGCGGCCAGCCGGGACCAGCGGGTGGCCAGCACCTCGGCGCGGGGGTGGGCCAGGGTGTGGACGCTGCTGGGGCCGCGGCGGGCCGGTGCGGCGGGCAGGAACCAGTGGGTGCTCGCCCACACCCACAGCAGCTGGGCGTCGAGCAGCCGGGTGGCCAGCGCCGCGTCGTCGGCCAGCTGCGGCCACACGCCGACGACCTCCGAGCGCCAGGCCTGCACCAGGTCGCCCGCCTGGCCGGCGGAGAGCTCCGCCGAGCACCAGCAGTCGGGGAACGGCACGAGCATGTAGGCCGCGTCGAGGGCCACGTCGCGGAACCCGCCGTCCTCGAAGTCGAGGAACTTGACCCCGTCGGAGGTGACCAGGGCGTTGCCGGGGCACAGGTCCGACGGGCTGAACGCCCGCAGGCCGCCGTCGAGCAGCCGCTCGCACCGCGCCGCCCGCTCGAGCACGGCGTCGGGGGTGGGCACCCCCAGGTGCGTCCCCAGCAGCGCGGGCAGCTCGGCGAGCGCCGTGCGGGCGGGTGCAGCCAGGGGGTCGACCCAGGCGGAGTCGTCGCTGCGGCGCAGCAGCGCGGCGAAGTCCTGCTCCCGGCCCGCGGTGGCGGCGTGCAGCCGGCCCAGCGCCTGCGCCCACGCCATGAGCGCGTGGTGCAGGTCCGCCCCGTCGTGGGAGGCGATGACCTCCGCCATGGTCGGGGCCGACCCCAGGTCACCGAGCACGAGGAGCTGGGAGTCGACGTCGTAGCCGACCAGCGCCGCGCCCGGGCGGCGGTCGGCGTGCAGGGCGGTGGCGAACTGGTAGGAGACGACCTCGCGCAGGAAGGCCTGGCGCTCCTCGGCGGCCGAGCGGCTCGCGCCGACGTCGAGCAGCGGGCCGTGCTCGCGGTCGGTGCCGCGGGCGGGGCGGACCTGCTTGACCACCAGGGTGCGCGGCAGGGAGAAGGGGTTCTCCGCGACCCGCACGCGCAGCACCACCGAGCGGCCGCTGCCCCCCAGGTCCTCCGGGTCGGCCAGCACCACCGGCGCCCCGGTGCGGCGGGCCAGCAGCCGCTCCGCGCTGTCGAGGACGTCCGAGACCGGGTCGAGGACGGTGGTGGGGGTCGGGGTCGTCGCGGTGGGGGTCGAGGAGGGCATCGACTCGACCGTACCGTCCACGCCCGACTCGTCCGGCTCCGTCACGCCCGGGGTCAGGAGCTCGCCCCCGTCACCAGCTCGTGGACGAAGGCCATCTTCTCCAGGACCCGGCCGCGCAGCACGAACGGGTAGAGGTCGGCGTGGCCCATGGAGCGGTTGATCATGTTCAGCGACCAGGCGAGCGGCAGCCACAGCTCGATGATGCGGTCGAAGCCGACCCGGCCGGGCACGGGGCCCTCCAGCGTCATGCCGGCCGGGGCGAAGCCGAAGGCGGCGGCGGTGTCGAGGGTGTCGCGGATGTGCAGGTAGTGGGCGAAGGTCTCCGCCCAGTCCTCCGCGGGGTGCATCGTGGCGTAGGAGGAGACGTGGTCCTGCTCCCAGCCGTCGGGCGCGCCCTGGGAGTAGTGCCGGTCGAGCGCGGCCTGGTAGTCGCTGGCCGGGTCGCCGAACAGCTCGGTGAAGCGCGGCAGCTCGGGCCCGGCGCCGACCAGCACCGTGAAGTAGTAGTGGCCGGTCTCGTGGCGGAAGTGCCCCAGCAGGGTGCGGTACGGCTCCTCCATCGACACCCGCAGCTGCTCGCGGTGCACGTCGTCGCCCTCGGCGAGGTCGAGGGTGATGACCCCGCTCGCGTGCCCGGTGATGACGTTCGTGCTCGAGCTGTCCAGCAGGTCGAAGCAGAGCCCGCCGTCGGGGTCGACGCTGCGGCCGGTGATGGGCAGGCCCAGCTCGGTCAGCTCCACGACGAGCCGCCGCTTGGCCGCCTCGGCGTCGCCGAACGCGCCCATGGCGTCGCTGCTCGCGGCCGGTCGGGTGCGGGTGAGCGCGCAGGAGGCGCACATGCCCTCGCTGGCCGTGGTGGGGGCCAGCCAGTTGCACCGCGCGGTGCGGGCGCAGGCGCAGCGCTCGTGGACCACGCCGTCGACGCTGACCGTCTGGTTCTCGTCGAGCACCCGCAGCTGGCGCTCCGGCAGGCTGTAGCCGAGGCGGCTGTGGCAGTGCAGGCACTCGGTGTTCTCGAAGGCGAGGCGTTGGCCACACGTGGTGCAGGCGAAGTCGCGCATGGCGGTGGGAGCTCCTGGGGTGGGGGTGCCGGGACGGGCCGCGGGTCGGCCGACGGTCCGCGGCGCCCGGGGAACCGTAACGACGCCCCGGGGCGGCTGCCCAACGATCCGGGGCCCGCTCAGCCCGCCCCGTCCGCCGCCGGGGGCGGGGCGACGTCGACGGAGACGTGCATCCGGCTCGACGCGGCCTCGGTGTGGATGATGCCGCGCAGCGGGCTGACGTCGACGAAATCCCGACCCCGGGCCACCACGGTGTAGCGGTCGTCGACGACGCAGTCGTTGGTCGGGTCCAGGCCCAGCCAGCCGCCCCCGGGCAGGGCGGCCTCCAGCCAGGCGTGGGTGGCGTCGGCCCCCACCACGCGCTCGCGGCCCGGCGGCGGGGCCGTCGCGAGGTAGCCGGAGACGTAGCGGGCGGCGAGGCCGTGCGAGCGCAGGCAGGCCAGGGCGAGGCGGGCGAAGTCCTGGCAGACCCCCGCCCGCGCGGCGAGCACCTCCGCGACCCGGGTGGCGTTGGTGGTCGAGCCCGAGGCGTAGGTGAACCCGGTGTGGATGCGGTGGGTGAGGTCCGCCAGCGCCTCCCCCACCGGCCGGCCGGGCCGCAGCGACACCGCGGCGAAGGCGCGGACGTCGTCGTCGACCTCCGGCGGCTGCAGGTCGAGCACCGCCGCGACCGCCCGGGCGGTGGTGGCCGGGTCGGGGTCGTCGGGGTCGGGCCCGTCGGGGTGGCCGGACCAGCGCGGCCGGGCGTCCTCCCACGGCCGGGCGAGGACGTCGTCGGCGTGCTGCGGGGTCGACGTCTCCACCTCGGTCACGGCGGTGACGACGAGCCGGCGGTGCGGGGTGGTGACCTCGTAGTAGAGCTGGGCGTTGCCGTGCTCGTCGTCGGACTCGGCGAGGTCGTCGGGGGTCGGCTCGACGGTGAGCTCGTGGGCGAGGACGCGCTGCCCCGGGCCGTCGAGCGGGCGCAGGTGGGCGCGGCCGTAGGAGGCGGTCACGTCGGCGTCGTAGTCGTAGGTGGTGCGGTGGACGATCCGCAGCCGGCGGCTCACCGGGAGCCCCGGGCGGCGGACTGCTCGAGCTGGCGGGCCGGGGACGGCAGCCGCAGGTGGGTCGCCACCACGGCCCCGCCGAGCTCGCGCAGCTGCTCGTGCAGGTCCTCGAGCAGCTCGGCGAGCCGGGTGCGGCGGCCGTCGTCGCCCACCCGGTCGAGCTCGGCGACCTCGGTGCGGCGCAGCGTGGCCAGCACCTGCTCGACCAGCAGCTCGGGCCGTGACGCCCCGGTGGCCTCGGGCAGCGACCGCAGCGCGGCCCCGGCGGCCGCGACCTGGTGGGCCACGCCCCGCGGGTTGCCCGGGTCGAGCAGCAGCAGCTCCAGCGCCGCGCCCGCGTCGGCCCGGCCCCGGCTGCGGCGGCGGTGGGTGACGACCGACTCGGTGGCCACCAGCACGGTCTCCACCAGCGGGTCCTCGGTGAGCCGGTCCCGGGCCGGACCCAGCGAGCCCGCGAGCAGCGCGGTGACCTGCTGCGCGCGCTCGACCCGGCGCCCCGTCTCCAGCAGGTACCAGCCCGGGTCGCGGACCATGTTCTCCGCGACCAGGCCGGACAGCGCCAGCAGCCCGGTGAGCGTGGCCTGGGCGGCGGCCCGCCACGACGCGGGCCCGCGGGACCGCCGGGCGGCCGCCAGGGCGTCGTCGACCACGGAGAGCACCGCCCAGGTGTCGCCGCTGAGCTGCTCGCGGACCCCGCGGGCGGCGGTCGCCGCGGCCGCCACGGACGCGGCGACGGAGCCGGGGGTGGCGGGGTCGGCGAGCAGCCGGGTGGCGGGGACGTCCGGGTGGTCGGCCTCGGGGGCGAGGGCGACCAGCAGCGCGCGGGCGGCCGGGTGGGCGCCCCAGTTTCCGTCGTGCACGGCCAGCAGCACCCGGGCCAGGCCCTCGGCGCGCTCGGCGTAGCGGCCCAGCCAGTGCAGGTCCGACAGCACCCGGGGCGAGCCCAGGGCCACCGCGACGGGCCGGCGCGGGGTCGCGGGGGCGACCGCCCCGGCGGAGGTCTCGACGGGGTGCGCGGCCCGGACCCAGACGTCCTTCGCGGCGCCGCTGCGGGGCAGCCCGCCCGCGGGGTCGGGCACCACCACGCGGCCCAGCGCGCCGGGCAACGCGGTGGGCCCGGCGGGGGTGTCCACGGTGAACACCCGCAGCCCCACCCCCGCCGAGCCGACGGTGCCCCCCGAGCCCAGCACCGGCGAGGCGGCGAAGTCGACGAGCTCGCGGCCCACCCAGCGCCACGGGGCGGCGGCCAGCTCCTCGGCCCAGCGGGTGCGGGCGGCGGCGTCGAGGGTGCGCGGGGTCAGCACCCGGCCGTCGGCCAGGTCGTGCACGACGAGGTCGTCGGCGCGGGCGAGCACGTGCGAGCGGGAGGCGGGGTCCCCGCACCACCAGGTGGGCACCGACGGCAGGACGAGGTCCTCGTCGAGCAGGGCCCGGCACAGGGCGGGCAGGAAGGCGGGCAGCGCCGGGTTCTCCCCCGCCAGCGCGCCGAGGCCGTTGACCACCCGCACCCCGCCGCGGCGGACCACCTCGGTCAGCCCGCTCACCCCCAGCTGCGAGCTGCGACGCAGGTCGAGCGGGTCGGCGAAGTCGGCGTCGACGCGGCGCAGCAGCACGTCGACGCGCTGGTCGTCGCCCAGCGAGCGCATCCACAGCGCGCCGCGGTGCACGGTCAGGTCGGCGCTCTGCACCAGCGGCAGGCCCAGCGACGCGGCCAGGTAGGCCTGGTCGAACGCGGTCTCGGAGTGGCTGCCCGGGCTGAGCACCACCACGAGCGGGTCCTCCACCGCCGGGGGCGCGGCCGCGCGCAGCGCCGCGGCGAGGGCCCGGGTGAAGCCGGTCAGGGGCAGCGGGGCGGTCTCGGCGACGTGCTCGGGCACGGCGCGGGCCAGCACGCGGCGGTCGGCCAGCGCGTAGCCGAGGCCGGACGGGGCCTGGGTGCGGTCGGTCAGCGCGAGCACGCCCCCGGCGGCGGTGCGGGCGAGGTCGACGGCGTGCAGCAGCAGCGCCCCGGGGCCGTCGGTGCCGTGCGCCCCGGGCAGGTGCCCGTGGTGGCCGAGCACCACCTCCGGCGGCAGCAGGCCCCGGGCCAGCAGGGTGCGGGGGCCCGCCAGGTCGGACACCACCGCGGCGAGCAGCCGGGAGCGCTGCTCCACCCCGGCGGCGAGGGCGGCGAACTCGTCCTCGTCCACCACGAGCGGGACGGCGTCGAGCTTCCAGGGCTGCGGCTGCGGGTCGGTCTCCCGGCCCGCCTCGCCGGTCGGGGTGTAGGTGATGCCGTCGGCCGCCACGAGCCGGCGCACGCGGGCCGCGAGCTCGGCCGGGTCGCCGGCGTCACGCAGGTCCGCGCCGGGCGCGTCGACGGTCAGGCCCACCCGTGCTCCCCGGCTGTGCTGCGCCGGGGGTGTTCCCGGCCGGGGCGAGCGTAGCCAGGCGGCGCGCCCGGCCCGGCCACCCCGTGCCCGCGGGGCGGGCGCACCCGCCATGATGTGCCGCGTGACCTTCAACGACGGCGTGCAGATCGACCCGGGCCGCGCCGGGGGCGGCGGGGGCGGTGGCCGCCGCGGCGTCGCCGTCGGGGGCGGCATCGGCGGGATCGTCGTGGTGCTGGTGGCGGTGTTCCTGGGGGTCGACCCGTCCTCCCTGGGGCTCGACGACGGCTCCGGCTCGGCGCCGGCCACCCAGGGCAGCGCCGACTTCTCCCGCTGCACCACGGCCGAGGCGGCCAACACCGACGTGCAGTGCCGCATCATCGCCACCGCCGAGAGCCTCGACGCGGTGTGGGCGGACGTGCTGCCCGCCGGCGGCGGCCCGGCCTACACCCAGCCCGGCCTGCAGATCTTCGACGGCTCGACGAGCACGGCGTGCGGCGCGGCGACGAGCGCGACCGGGCCGTTCTACTGCCCCGGCGACCAGTCGGTGTACGTGGACGCGTCGTTCTTCGACGTCCTCGTGCGGGACTACGGGTCCTCGGGCGGCCCGCTGGCGCAGGAGTACGTGATCGCCCACGAGTTCGGCCACCACGTCACCGACCAGCTCGGGCTGCTGCGCCGCGCCCAGCAGGACCCGTCCGGGGCCGCGTCGGGCTCGGTGCGCGCCGAGCTGCAGGCCGACTGCTTCGCCGGGGTGTGGGCGAACCACGCCACCACCGAGCCCGACCCGGAGAGCGGGGTGCCGTTCCTGGCCCCGCTGACCGAGCAGGACATCACCGACGCGCTCTCGGCCGCGGCGTCGGTGGGCGACGACCGCATCCAGCAGGCCTCGGGCGGCCGGGCGGACCCGGAGTCGTTCACCCACGGCACGTCGGCGCAGCGGCAGCGCTGGTTCACCCAGGGGTACCGCGGGGGCGACGTGGCCGGCTGCGACACCTTCTCCGCCGCCACCCTCTAGTCCCGGGCGGCCTGCCCCGCCGAGCGCCGGTGTGTGTCGCCCCGGGCGGGCCTGCGGCCGCCACACACCGGCCCTCGCCGTGACCGGGTGCGGCGGAGGGGCTCAGGTGTCGTCGCGGGTGGCCTTGCCCGCGCCGCCGTCCTGTCCCGTCGCCGACGGCGGGGCGGGCCTCGCGTCGATGCCGGAGTCCTTGCGCTGCCCGGCGGTGATGGGGGCGGGGGCGTCGGTGAGCGGGTCGACCCCGCCGCCGGACTTGGGAAACGCGATGACCTCGCGGATGGAGTCGGTCCCGGCGAGCAGGGCGACGATGCGGTCCCAGCCCATGGCGATGCCGCCGTGCGGGGGCGCGCCGAAGGCGAACGCGTCGAGCAGGAACCCGAACTTCTCCTGCGCCGCCGCGGGGTCGAGCCCCATCACCGCGAACACCCGCTCCTGCACGTCGCGGCGGTGGATGCGGATGCTGCCGCCGCCGATCTCGTTGCCGTTGCAGACGATGTCGTAGGCGTCGGAGAGCGCCGAGCCGGGGTCGGCGTCGAACGTGTCGAGGACGTCGGCCTTGGGCGAGGTGAACGCGTGGTGCACCGCGGTCCACGCCCCGCCGCCGACGGCCACGTCCCCGCTGGCCACCGCGTCACCCGCCGGCTCGAACAGCGGGGCGTCGACGACCCACGTGAACGCCCACGCGTCCGGGTCGATCAGCCCCTGGCGCTTCGCGATCTCGCCGCGGGCGGCGCCCAGCAGCGCGCGGGAGGTCTTGGTCTCCCCCGCCGCGAAGAAGATGCAGTCCCCGGGGCTCGCGCCGACGTGGGCGGCGAGGCCGTCGCGCTCGGCGTCGGTGAGGTTCTTGGCGACCGGGCCGGTGAGCCCGCCGTCCTCGGCGACCAGCACGTAGGCCAGGCCCTTGGCGCCGCGCTGCTTGGCCCACTCCTGCCAGCCGTCGAGCGTGCGCCGGGCCTGCGAGGCCCCGCCGGGCATAACGACGGCGCCGACGTAGGGGGCCTGGAACACCCGGAAGGTGGTGTCGGCGAACAGGTCCATGCACTCGACGAGCTCGAGGCCGAAGCGCAGGTCCGGCTTGTCGGAGCCGTAGCGGCGCATGGCTTCGGCGTAGGTCATCCGCGGGATGGGCAGCGCGATCTCGTGGCCCACCAGCCGCCACAGCGCGGCCAGCACCTCCTCGGCCAGGGCGATGACGTCGTCGGTGTCGACGAAGCTCATCTCCACGTCGAGCTGGGTGAACTCCGGCTGGCGGTCGGCGCGGAAGTCCTCGTCGCGGTAGCAGCGGGCGATCTGGTAGTACCGCTCGAGGCCGCCGACCATGAGCAGCTGCTTGAACAGCTGCGGGCTCTGCGGCAGGGCGTAGAAGCTGCCGGGCTGCAGCCGGGCGGGGACGAGGAAGTCCCGGGCCCCCTCGGGGGTGGAGCGGGTCAACGTGGGCGTCTCGACCTCGACGAAGTCGTGCCCGGCCAGCACGCCGCGCGCGGCGGCGTTGACCTGCGAGCGCAGCCGGATGGCCGCGGCCGGACCCTCCCGGCGCAGGTCGAGGTAGCGGTGGCGCAGCCGCACCTCCTCGCCGACCTCGGTGTGCTCGTCGAGCGGGAAGGGCAGCGGCGCGCTCTCGCCCAGCACCACCAGCTCGGTGGCGTTGACCTCGACGGCGCCGGTGGCCACCGCCGTGTTCTCGCTGCCCTCGGGCCGGCGCTCGACGGTGCCGGTGACCTGGACGCAGTACTCGGCGCGCAGCCGGTGGGCGGACTCGGCCGCGGCGCCGGAGCGGAAGACGACCTGGGCGGTGCCCGAGGCGTCACGCAGGTCGATGAAGACCACCCCGCCGTGGTCGCGCCGCCGTGCCACCCAGCCGGTGAGCGTGACGGTCTGCTCGGCGTGCTCGGCTCGCAGCGAGCCGGCGGGGTGCGTGCGCAGCACGGTGGTCCTCTCGGTGGGGGTGGTGGCCCGCGCGGGGTGCTCCCACGGGGCGTGACGTCCGACGGTCGATCCTACGGAGCCGGGCGAACCGGTTCTCCCCGCCGTCGCACCCTGGTGCGGGGCCGCGGGCGGGGACACGATGGGCCCGTGACCGGGGCACGGAACATCTTCGACGAGGTCGCCGACACCTACGACCGGGTCGGCGTGCCGTGGTTCTCCCCCGTCGCCGCCCGGCTGGTCGCCGAGCTGGCGCCGCAGCCCGGGGAGCGCGCGCTGGACGTGGGGTGCGGGGCGGGCGCCGCACTGCTGCCGCTGGCCGAGGCGGTGGGCAGCGGCGGCTCCGCGCTCGGGGTCGACCCGGCGCCGCGGATGGTGGCGCGCGCCGCGGCGGCCGTGTCGCACCTGCCGCAGGCGGGTGCCGTCGTCGGGGACGCCCGCGTGCCTGACCTCGCCGACGCCTCGCTCGATGTCGTCGCCGCCTCGCTGGTGCTGTTCTTCCTGCCCGACCCGGCGGCGGCCCTCGCCCGGTGGCGGGAGCTGCTCGGCCCCGGGGGCCGGGTGGGGGTGTCGACGTTCGGCGAGCAGGACCCGCGGTGGGTCGACGTCGAGGCCGGGCTGGTGGACCGGCTGCCCGCGGGCACGCGGGACGCCCGCACCACGGGTCGGACGGTGGAGCTCGGGACCGACGACGGGGTCGCCGGGCTGCTGCGCGCCGCGGGGCTGCAGGACGTGCGCACGGTCCACCAGGAGCTGTCGGTGCGCTTCACCAGCCCGGAGCACTGGCTGGCCTTCTCCCGCTCGCACGGCCAGCGCGCGATGTGGGACGCGGTGCCCGAGGCCGACACGGACGCGGTGCGCGAGGACGTGCTGGGCCGGCTCGGCGCGCTGCGGGCCCGCGACGGCACCGTGACGCTGCGCCAGCAGGTGCGGCACACGGTCGGGCGGCGATGACGCGCCGTCACCTCATCGAGACTTCACACCGGGCGGCTGGTCGGCGAGGATCGGTCGACCACCGCCGTCGGGGCGGTCGACCCGGGAGCTGACATGTCCTTCGCGGATGCCGTGCGCTCGTGCCTCACCCAGTACGCGGGCTTCTCCGGACGCGCCCGCCGGTCCGAGTTCTGGTTCTTCTACCTCTTCACGTTCCTCGTCGGGGTCGTCGCGGGCATCATCGACTCGATCCTCGGCACGGGCAGCATCGTCGGCGGCATCGCCGCGCTCGCCCTGGTAGTCCCGTCGCTCGCCGCCGGCGCGCGGCGGCTGCACGACACGGGTCGGACGGGGTGGTGGCAGCTCATCTCCCTCGTCCCGATCCTGGGCTTCATCGTGCTCATCGTGTTCTGGGTCCAGGACAGCCAGCCGGCCAACCAGCACGGCCCCTCGCCCAAGCAACTCGCCGGCGGGTTCGACCAGGGCGGGCTCGGCCAGGGTGGCTACGGGCAGGGCGCCCACGGCGGCTACGGCGAGCAGCCCGGCTACGGCCAGCAGCCCGGCTACAGCCAGGGCGGGTACGGCGACCAGCCCGGCTACGGCCAGGGCGGGTACGGGCAGGGCGGCTACGGCGAGCAGCCGGGCAGCGGCCAGGGCGGGTACGGCCAGCAGCCCGGGCAGGGCCAGCCGGGGTACGGCCAGCCCGGGTACTGAGCCCGGCTCGACCGGCGCGCGGCCCCGGCGGTGCCTACCGTCGGGGCGCCGCCGCGCGCCTGCGCGGCGTCACGCCCCGCCCCGCCCCGGGGCCACCGACCGCCAGGAGGACCCGTGCCGATCAGCTCGACCGAGGGCAAGCCGTGGACGCGTGCCCGGATCGCGGCGCTCGGCCCGGTGACGGTGCTCGACGTCGGGGCCGGTGCGGGCACCTACGCGAAGCTCCTGGCCGGCAGCGAGGTCACCCACCTGACGGCGCTCGAGGTCTTCGAGCCCTACGTCGAGCGGTACGGCCTGGCCGAGCTCTACGACGAGGTCGTCCTCGGCGACGCCCGCACCACCGAGCTCCCCGAGGCCGACGTGGTGATCCTGGGCGACGTCGCCGAGCACATGACGCGCGAGGAGGCGCTCGACCTCTGGGCCCGGGCCGGCGCGGCCGCCCGCCGGGCGGTGTACCTGTCGATCCCGATCATCGACTACCCGCAGGGCGCGCTGGAGCACAACGACCACGAGATCCACGTGGTCGACGACTGGGACCACGAGAAGGTCCTGGCCGCCTTCGAGGGCATCACCGACCACTGGACCGGGGACGTCGTCGGCGTCTACGAGCGCCGCACCGACCGGTAGCGGTCAGGGCGCGGTGGCCGGGCTTCGCGGGTCGATGAGCACCTTGGCGTGGTGCGCCGCCCCGCGCAGCGCCTCGAACGCCGCCCCGACCCCGTCGAGCCCCACCGTGCCGGTGACCATGGGCGAGGGGTCGACGGCCCCGTCGGCGAGCAGGTGCAGCGTGTCGCGCAGCTCGAGCGGGGTGTAGCCGAGCACGAACCGCAGGTCCACCTCCTTGTTCACCGCCATCGACGGCCGGATCGTGTCCGGGCCCATGCACACCCCGACGACGACCACGCGGGAGTGCAGCGGCGCGTCCGAGAGCACCGCGTCGAGCATCCCGGGCACGCCCACGCACTCGAAGACCACGGGACGCTTCAGGTCGACCACGCCGAGCGCCTCCGCGGCGCGGTAGAGGTGCGTCCACCCGGGCACCCGGCGGAGCCTGTCCATGGACCCGACGCCGAGCTCGAAGAGCTCCGGCGCGCTCGTCAGGTAGCCGCGGTCCCCCGCCGCCGCGTACGGGGAGTCGACGCCCGGGTCGACCACGACGTCCGCCCCGCACCGGGTGGCCAGGGCGCGCCGCCCGGCGGACGGGTCGCTGGCCACGACGGTGCGCACGCCGCGGGCCTTGAGGTGGCAGACCACGGCGAGACCGACCGGGCCGCAGCCCAGCACCACGGCCACGTCCCGCCGGCCGACCTCGCTGCGGTTGACCGCGTGCCGGGCCACCGCCATCGGCTCGGTGAGCGCCGCCACCTCGGGGGCCAGGCCGTTGGGCACCGCGAGGGTCATCGAGCCCTGGGCCAGCACCTGCTCGGCGTACCCGCCCGGCGCCAGCGGGGAGAGGCCCGTCAGGTGCACCGCCCCGGCGGTGCGCAGCAGGGGGAAGGTGACGGCGACGGTGCCCTCGGCCAGCCCCCGGGGCACGCCGCGGCCGCGCTCGGTGACGGTCCCGCAGATCTCGTGGCCCAGCACGGTGGGCCGGTCGGAGCGGATGGAGCCGTCGTACCCGACTTCGACCATGACGGCGTCGAGCTCGTCGGCGTGGTCCTTGGCGTGCAGGTCCGACCCGCAGATGCCCGTGCGCAAAACGTCGAGCACGAGCTGGCCGCGCCCGGGGCGCGGGGCGGGGAGGTCGACGACGTCGAGCCGGCCGCCGGCGCAGCGCACGGCCCTCACCGGCGTCGGGGGGTGGCGTCGGCGGGGCGGGGGGTGGCGCGCACGGGGGCTCCCGGGGGTGGTCGGTCGGTGGCCCGCGGACGGTAGCGCGACCGGGTGGCGCAGGTCTCGTTGCGCCGCACAGCGGTCCGGGTGGCGTCGGACGAGGATGGCCGGATGTGACCCAGGACAGTACGGCCGCTCCGACCACCGACGCGGGCGCCGGCCCCGACACCGGACCCGGGCGCGGCGTGTCCCGGGCTCTCGTCGTCCTGCTCGCGGTGGCGTGCGGTGCCGCGGTGGCGAACCTGTACTACGCCCAGCCGCTGCTCGACACCATCTCCGCCGACCTCGGGGCCTCGCCCGGGACCACGGGCCTGGTGCTCGTCGCCACGCAGCTGGGGTACGCGGTCGGCCTCGTGCTGCTGGTCCCGCTCGGGGACCTGCTGGACCGCCGGCGGCTGGTCACCACGGTGCTCGTGGTGACCACCCTGGCCCTCGCCGGGGCCGCGGCGGCGCCGGGCATCTCGACGCTGGCCGTGGCGCTGGCCGCGGTGGGGGTCACCAGCGTGGTCGCGCAGGTGCTGGTGCCCTTCGCGGCGACCCTGGCGAGCGACGCCGAGCGCGGCCGGGTCGTCGGCACCGTGATGAGCGGGCTGCTGCTGGGCGTGCTGCTGGCCCGCACCCTGGCCGGCGTCATCGCGGCGGTGGGCGGCTGGCGGGCGGTCTTCGTCGTCGCGGCGGTGCTCATGGTGGTGCTGGCCGTGGTGCTGCGGCTGCGGCTGCCGCAGGTGGCCCCGGCGAGCGACCTGCGCTACGGCGCCGCGCTGCGGTCCATCCTCACGCTGTTCCGCACCTACCCCGTGCTGCGCCGCCGGGTCGCCTACGGCGGGGTCGGGTTCGCCGCGTTCTCGGTGTTCTGGACCGCGGTGGCGTTCCTGCTGTCGGGCCCGCCCTACGGCTACGGCGAGGCCGCGATCGGCCTGCTGGGCCTGGCCGGGGTGGCCGGGGCGCTGTGCGCGCAGGTGTCGGGCCGCATCGCCGACCGGGGGTGGACGCGCTGGGGCACCGGGGGGTGGCTGGTGCTGCTCACCGCCTCCTTCGCCGTGCTCTACCTGGGCGGCACCTCGCTGGTCCTGCTGGTGCTCGGGGTGGTCGTGCTCGACGCGGGGGTGCAGGGCAACCAGGTGCTCAACCAGTCGGTGATCTACTCCCTCGACGGCGAGGCCCGCTCGCGGCTGACCACGGCGTACCTGACCACCACGTTCGTCGGCGGGGCGCTGGGCAGCGGGCTGTCGGCGTTCCTGTACAACGCCGCCGGGTGGGGCGGGGTGTGCCTGGCCGGCGCGGTGATCGGCGGCGCGGGCGTGCTGCTGTGGGCGACCGAGCTGCGCACGCCCGCACCGGCCTGAGCCGTCCTCAGTAGGAGCGCGGCAGCGCCAGGGAGTGCTGGCTGACGTAGTTGAGGATCATCTCCCGGCTGACCGGGGCGACCCGCGCCAGCCGGGAGCCGACCAGCAGCGAGCCGAGGCCGTACTCGGTGGCCAGACCGTTGCCGCCGTGGGTCTGCACCGCCTGGTCGACGCACAGGATGGACGCCTCGGCCGCGGCGTACTTGGCCATGTTCGCCGCCTCCCCGGCCCCCTTCGCCCCGGCCACGTAGAGCGCGGCCGCCTTCTGCGTCATCAGCGCGGCCAGCTCGAGCTGGATCTTGGCGTGCGCCAGGGGGTGCGAGAGCCCCTGGTGCGCCCCGATCGGCGTGCCCCACACCTCCCGGGTGCGGGCGTAGTCGGTCGCCTTGTCCAGCGCGTACCGCCCCATCCCCACCGCGGAGGAGGCGCCCATGATGCGCTCGGGGTTGAGCCCGGCGAAGAGCTGCGCGAGCCCGGCCGACGGGTCGCCCACCAGCGCGTCGGCGGGCACCCGCACGTCGTCGAGGAACAGCGTGAACTGCTTCTCCGGCATCCGGATGTCCATGGGGATGACCTGCTTGGTGAAGCCCGGGGCGTCGGTGGGGACGATGAACGCCGAGGGCAGGCCGAGGGTGCCGTCGGGCTGGCGGTGCCGGGCGACGAGGAGCACGTGGCTGGCCTCGTCGACCCCGGAGATGTAGTACTTCTGGCCCGAGATGACGTACTCGTCGGTGTCGGCGTCGTGACGCACGCTGGTGGCCAGGTTGTGGGAGTTCGAGCCGGCGCCGGGCTCGGTGATGGCGAAGACCATGGTGAGGCTGCCGTCGGCGAAGCCCGGCATCCAGCGGTCCTTCTGGGCCTGGGTGCCGAACTGCTGGATGACGGTGCCGCAGATGGCGGGCGAGACGACCATGAGCAGCAGCGGGGACCCGGTTGCGGAGAGCTCCTCGCACACGGCGGCCAGGTCGCCGACGTCACCGCCGCCGCCGCCCCACTGCTCGTCGACGGCGACGCCGAGGTAGCCGGCCGCGGCCGCGGCCTGCCACAGCTCGGTGGTCTTGCGGCCCTCCTCGACGCAGCCGCGGACGTACTCGGGGCCGAAGCCGCGGCCGAGCTTGTGCACGGCCTCGCGCAGGTCGCGGCGCTCGGGGCTCTCCAGGAACGGGGTCTGGGCGGTCGCGGTGGTCATGGGGTGCTCCCTCGGTCGGTGCTGCTGCTGTCGGTGCTGGTGCTGATGACGGCGAGCACGGCGCCCGCCTGGACCTGCTGGCCGGCGGTGACGCCGACCTCGGTGAGCGTGCCCGCCGTGGGCGCGAGCACGCGGTGCTCCATCTTCATCGCCTCGAGGACCACCAGCTCGGCCCCCGCGGCCACCACGTCCCCCACCGCGGCACCGACCCGCACCACCGAGCCCGGCATGGGCGCCAGCAGCGTGCCGGGGGCCAGCACCACGGTCGGCTCGGGCAGGGCGGGCACGAGCGCCAGGCCCAGCGCGACGCCCGGGGAGTCGACGGCGACGAGCCCGCCGGGGTGGGCGGTGACGTGGTGCGCGCGCCGGACCCCGCCGCGCTCGAGCACCACCCGCTCCGGCGCGGCCGAGACCAGGACGACGTCACCCAGGGCCTCGGTCTCGTGGTGCAGCACCCCGCGGCGCACGGCGTGGCGCACCACGACGTCGTCGTCCCCGCGGCGGAACCGGGTCACGGTCGGCGCGGAGGCCACGTTGCGCCACCCGGTGGACAGCGCGGCGTGCCGCCCCGCGGCCCGGCCGCGCTCGGCGAGGGCGACCGCGGCGGCCAGCGCACCCTCCGCCACCTCCTCGGCGGTGGGGCCCACGACGATCCCGGCCGGGTCGACCCGGTCGAGCCAGCCGGTGTCGCAGCCGGGCCCGGCGAACAGCGGGTCGGTGAGCAGGCCGACGAGCAGCTCCCGGTTGGTGGCGGGGCCGTCCACCCGGGTGCCCCGCAGCGCGGCGACGAGGCGGCGCAGCGCGGTGGCCCGGTCCGGGCCGTGCGCGACCACCTTGGCCAGCATGGGGTCGTAGAAGGTGCCGACCACGTCGCCGGTGGCCACGCCGCTGTCCAGCCGCAGCCCGGTCTCCCCCGGCGCCGGCGCGAAGGTGGTGTCGACGTCGGGGACGTGGAACCGGTGCAGCACCCCGGCCGACGGTGCCCACCCCGCGGCGGGGTCCTCGGCGTAGAGCCGGGCCTCCACGGCGTGCCCGCGGGCGGGCGGCGGCTCGGCGGGCAGCGCGGCTCCTTCGGCGATCGCGAGCTGCCAGCCGACGAGGTCGAGCCCGTGCACGGCCTCGGTGACGGGGTGCTCCACCTGCAGCCGGGTGTTGACCTCGAGGAAGGCGAGCCGGCCGTCGTCGGCCAGCAGCATCTCCACGGTGCCCGCGCCCACGTAGCCCAGCGCCCCCGCGGCGGCCCGGGCGGCGTCGTGCAGCCGGGTGCGCGTCGCGGCGTCCACCGACGGCGCGGGGCTCTCCTCCACGATCTTCTGGTGGCGGCGCTGGGCGGAGCAGTCCCGCTCGGTCAGCGTCCACACGGTGCCGTGGGTGTCGCACAGCAGCTGCACCTCGACGTGGCGGGCCCCGGTGAGCAGCGGCTCGCAGAACACCGTGTCGTCGCCGAAGGCGGAGCCGGCCTCGCGCCGGGCGGCGGCCACCGCGTCGGCCAGCTCGCCGAGGGCGCGCACCTCCCGCATGCCCCGGCCTCCCCCACCGGCGGAGGCCTTGACCAGGATCGGCAGGTCGGCCTCGGTGACGGCGTCCGGGTCGAGCTCCCCCAGCACCGGCACCCCGGCGCCGGCGACGAGGATCTTCGCGGCGACCTTGGACCCCATCGCGTCGATCGACTCCGGGGTGGGCCCCACCCAGGTCAGGCCTGCGGCGAGCACGGCCCGGGCGAAGCGGGCGTTCTCGGAGAGGAACCCGTAGCCCGGGTGGACCGCGTCCGCCCCGCACGCCAGGGCCGCGGCGACGACGGCGTCGACGTCGAGGTAGGTCTGCGCCGGGGTCGAGCCGGGCAGCCGCACGGCGACGTCGACCTCGTCGAGGACGAGTGCGCCCGCGTCGGCGTCGGAGAACACCACCGCGGGGGAGATGCCGCGGGCGCGGCAGGAGGCGACGACGCGGCGGGCGATCTCGCCGCGGTTGGCCACCAGCAGGCGGCGGATCGGGGTGGTGCTCATGGTCACCGCGCTCACATCCGGAAGACGCCGTAGTGCCGCGCCCCGGACACGGGGGCGGAGTGGATCGCGGACAGGCACAGCCCCAGCACGGTGCGGGTGTCGCGCGGGTCGATCACGCCGTCGTCGTAGAGCCGGCCGGACATGAACGGCGCCAACGACTGCGACTCGATCTGCGCCTCCACCGCGGCCCGCATGCCGGCGTCGGCGGCCTCGTCGAACTCCGCCCCGCGGGCGGCCGCGGCCTGCCGTCCGACGATGGAGATGACCCCGGCCAGCTGCGCCGGGCCCATCACCGCGGACTTCGCCCCGGGCCAGGTGAACAGGAACCGGGGCTCGTAGGCGCGGCCGCACATGCCGTAGTTGCCGGCCCCGTAGGAGGCGCCCATCGTCACGGTCAGGTGCGGCACGGTGGAGTTGGCGACGGCGTTGACCATCATCGCGCCGTGCTTGATGATCCCGGCCCGCTCGTAGGCGCTGCCCACCATGTACCCGGTCGTGTTCTGCAGGAACAGCAACGGGGTGTCCGCGGCGTTGGCGAGCTGGATGAACTGGGCGGCCTTCTGCGCCTCCTCGCTGAACAGCACACCGCGGGCGTTGGCGAGGATGCCGACGGGGTAGCCGTGCAGCCGCGCCCACCCGACGACGAGGCTGTCGCCGTACCCGGGCTTGACCTCGTCGAACTCGGAGCCGTCGACGAGGCGGCCGATGACCTCGCGCGGGTCGAACGGCACGCGCAGGTCGGCGGGCACGATGCCCAGCAGGTCCTCGGGGTCGAGCACCGGCTCCACGACGGGCGCCGGGGCGGGACCCTGCTTGCGCCAGTTGGTCCGGGCCACCGCCCGGCGCACGAGGCGCAGCGCGTCGTGCTCGTCGACCGCGACCGCGTCGGCCAGCCCCGACTCCCGGGCGTGCATCTGCGCCCCACCCAGGGTCTCGTCGTCGGCGTCCTCCCCGGTGGCCATCTTCACCAGGGGCGGACCGGCCAGGAAGACCTTGGCCCCGCCGTCGACGAGGATCGTGTGGTCGCTCATCCCCGGCACGTACGCCCCTCCCGCGGTGGCGTTGCCGAACACCGCGGTGATGGTGGGCACCCCGGCGGCGGAGAGCCGGGTCAGGTCGCGGAACAGCCCCCCGCCGGGCACGAAGATCTCCGCCTGGGTGGGCAGGTCGGCCCCGCCGGACTCCAGCAGGGTGATGACGGGCAGCCGGTTGGTGCGCGCGATCTCGTTGGCACGGAACTGCTTGCGCAGCGTCCACGGGTTGCTGGCCCCGCCGCGGACGGTGGGGTCGCTGGCGCAGATCAGGCACTCCACGCCCTCGACGACACCGATGCCGGTGACCAGCGACGCGCCGACGGTGAAGTCGCTGCCCCACCCGGCCAGGGTGGAGAGCTCCAGGAACGCGCTGCCCGGGTCGAGGAGCAGCTCGACGCGCTCGCGGGCGAGCAGCTTGCCGCGGGCGTGGTGGCGGGCGGTGTAGCGCTCCCCGCCCCCGGCGACGGCGGTGGCGTGCTCGGCCTCGACCACGGCCAGGGCGGCCAGCGAGGCCTCGTGGTTGGCGCGGAACGTCTCCGAGCCGCGGTCCACGGTGGACGTCAGGACGGGCACCTCACCACCCCCACTGCTTGGCCGCGAGGTCGGTCATGACCTCGGTGGCGCCGCCGCCGATGGGCAGGATCCGCGCGTCGCGGTAGTGCCGCTCCACCTCCGTGCCCGCCATGTACCCGGCCCCGCCGTGCAGCTGCACCGCGGCGTCGACGACGAACGAGGCGGCGGCGCAGGCGGAGTTCTTGGCCACGCACACCGCACCGATGTCGGTCTCGCCGGCCGCGACCCGGACGGCGAGCGCCCGGGTGTAGGTGCGGGCCAGCTCGGTGCGGCTGCGCATCTCGACGAGGGTGTGGCGCACGGCCTGCCGGGTGATCAGGGGGCGGCCGAACGTCTCCCGCTCCCGTGCCCACGCCACGGTGAGGTCCAGGCAGCGCTGGGCGGTCGCGCACGCCTGCACCGCGAGGCTGATCCGCTCGTTCTGGAACTGCTGCGCGATCTGGACGAAGCCGCTGCCCTCGGCGCCGACGAGGTTGGCCACGGGCACCCGCACGTCGACGTAGGAGAGCTCGGCGGTGTCCGAGCAGTGCCAGCCCATCTTGGCCAGCCGCCGGGTCACGGTGAAGCCGGGGGTGCCGCGCTCGACCACGAGCAGGCTCACCCCGGGGTACCCGGGCCCGCCGGTGCGCACCGCGGTGGTGACGAAGTCCGCCCGGGTGCCGGAGGTGATGTACGTCTTGGCCCCGTTGACCACGTAGTGCTCGCCGTCGCGGACCGCGGTGGTGCGGAGGCCGGCCACGTCGGAGCCGCCGTCGGGCTCGGTGATGCCGAGCGAGCCGATCAGCTCCCCGGCGAGGGTGGGCCGCACCCAGCGCTCGACCTGGGCCGGGTCGTGCTGGGCGACGAGGTGCGGCAGCGCGATGCCGTGGGTCATCAGCCCGGCGACGAGCCCGGAGCTGCCGCCGGCGAGGATCAGCTCCTCGGTGGCGACGACGACGTCGAGCAGGTCGCCCCCGCTGCCCCCCACCGACTCGTCGAACCCGAGGCCCAGCAGCCCCAGCTCGGCGGCGCGGCGGTGCAGCGCGCGGGGCAGCTCGCCCTCGGCCTCCCACTGCTCCAGGTGCGGCACGACCTCGCGGGAGACGAAGCGGCGCACGGTCTCCCGCAGCGCGACGCGCTCGGGGGTCGCGTACGGGTCGGCCGGGGCCGGGGTGGTGCCCGCGGCGGGGGGCGGGGCGGTGGTGGTCACGGGCGCTCCTGCAGCAGCTCGTCGGGGACGTCGACGACGCGGCTGCGCAGCCACTCGCCGAGCGCCTTGGCCTGGGGGTCGAACCGGTGGGCGTCGGCGACGCCGTGGCCGAGCAGCCCCTCGCACACCAGGTTCACCGCACGCAGGTGCGGCAGGACGGTGCGGTGGACGTGCCCGGCGGCCTCGGGCAGCAGCTCGCCCACCCGCTCCGGGGTGAGGGTGCGGACGAGCCAGGCGTAGGCGGCGTCGGTCTCCGCCCACACCCCGACGTTGGCGTCACCGCCCTTGTCCCCGGACCGGGCGCCGAGCAGCGCGCCCAGCGGGGCGCGGGTGGTGGGCCCGGCCGTGGGCGCCGGGGGGAGCGCGGGTTCCGGCACGGGCGCGAGCTCCCGGGTCCGGGTGGGGTGGGGCACGTCGCGTCGGGTCCCGTCGGGCAGCACCGCGGTGTGGGTGACCTCGGCCGCGGGCACGAACGCCGGGCGGTAGCGGGGCCGGGGCGCGGCGTCCCCGGGCGGGGCCAGGACGTGGAACCCGGCGTAGGAGGCGAGCGCGAGCTCGACGGCCGCGCCGGAGAAGGCCCGCCCGACCACCGCCGGGTCGTCGTCGGTGACCACGCAGCGCAGCAGCGCGGTGGCCTGCTGCTGGGTGGGCGCGTCGGGCACGTCGAGCCGCGACAGGGTCCAGCCCACCCCGGACGGTCGCCGGGCGAGGCCGTCCTCGAGCTGGCCGCGCACCAGCTCCGCCTTGGCCTCGACGTCGAGACCCGTGAGGGCGAAGGTCATCTCGTTGCGGAACCCGGCCAGGGTGTTCACGCAGACCTTGAGCTCCGGCGGGGGCGGCTCGCCCACGGCCCCGCTCACCCGCACCCGGTCGGGGCCCTCCTGCTCGAGCCGGACGGTGTCGAAGCGGGTGGTGACGTCGGGCCCGGCGTAGCGGGCCCCGTCGACCTCGTAGAGCAGCTGGGCGGTGACGGTGCCGACGGTGACCGCTCCCCCGGTGCCCGGGTGCTTGGTGATGACGGCGCTGCCGTCGGCGTGGACCTCGGCCAGCGGGAAGCCGGGGTGGCGGACGTCGTGGCGCGCGCCGAAGGCGTAGTTGCCGCCCGTGGCCTGGGTGCCGCACTCGACGACGTGCCCGGCGACGACGGCGCCGGCGAGCGCGTCGAGGTCGTCGGGCCCCCAGCCGAAGTGGTGCGCGGCCGGTCCGACGACGAGCGAGGCGTCGGTCACGCGTCCGGTGACGACGACGTCGGCGCCGGCGTCGAGGCAGGCGGCGATGCCGAACCCGCCCAGGTAGGCGTTGGCGGTCAGCGCACCGTCCAGGCCGAGCTCGCCCGCGCGGGGCAGCAGGTCGTCGCCCTCCACGTGGGCCACCCGCAGGTCGAGGCCGAGCCGGGCGACGAGGGCGCGCAGCGCGTCGGCCAGCCCGGCGGGGTTAAGGCCGCCGGCGTTGCTGACGACGCGGACGCCGCGCTCGGCCGCGGTGCCGAGGTCGCGCTCCATCTGCCGCAGGAACGTGCCCGCGTAGCCGCGCGCCGGGTCCTTCGCCCGCTGGCGGCCGAGGATGAGCATGGTCAGCTCGGCCAGGTAGTCGCCGGTGAGGACGTCGAGCTCGCCGCCGGTGAGCATCTCGTGCACGGCGTCGGACCGGTCACCGAGGAAGCCCGAGGCGTTGCCGATGCGGAGCGGGGCGCTCACCGGGGCTCCCGCCCGGGGCCCGGCGCGCCCGCGAAGGCCTGGGCGATCCCCAGCCACCGCTGCGCCCCGGCGCCGGTGGCGGTGAGGGCGAGGTCGTCGCGGTGGCGGCGCTGGGTGACGAGCAGGGCGAAGTCCTCGGCCGGCCCGGTGACGCGGTCGGCGGCGTCGGCCGCGCCCCAGGTCCAGGTGTCGCCCGACGGTCCGGTCAGCTCGACGCGGACGTCGCCCTCGGGCACGTCGAGGCCGTGCACCACGTGGGCGAACCCGCGGGTGCGCACCCCCAGGTGGCACACGTGGCGGACCCGGTCGGTGACGGGGACGGCAACCCCCAGCGCGTCGGCGACGTCGCGGCCGTGCGCCCAGGTCTCCATGAGCCGGGCCGTGGCCATCGACGCCGCGCTCATGGGTGGGCCGAACCACGCGATGCGGGTCCCGTCGGGCACGGCGGCCAGCGCCGCGGCGAGCGCGCGACGGCCGTCGCGCCAGCCGTCGAGCAGCTCCTCGGGCGGACGGTGCGCGCCCTCGTCGGCCGCGGCGTCGACGAACCCGGCGGGGTCCTCGGCCGCCCGGGCGAGCAGCGCCTGCCACCCCGCGCCGCCGTCGACCGCGTGGCGGGAGGCCTCGTCGGTCCAGGCGAGGTGGGCGACCTGGTGCGCGACGTCCCAGCCGGCGGCGGGCGTGGGCGTGGCCCAGCCGGCGGCGTCGAGGGGGGCGACGAGCGCGTCGAGGGCGTCACCCTCGGCCCGCAGGTCGGCCAGCACCGCGTCGGCGGGGCTCACGCCGGACCGCGCAGCACCGTGTCGAGCTGGGCGGCCCACTGGTCGACGATGCGGGCGCGCCGCGCGCTGTCGTCGACGAGCTGGTCGGCCAGGGCGAGGCCGCGGGCCAGGTCGAGGGTGGCCTGCACCGCTTCCCGCACCCCCGGCCGGGACTCGTCGGCGCCCAGCAGCTCGACCGCCAGGCGGTGGCTCTGCGCGCCGAGCCGGGCCTGCAGCGGCTCGACCACGGTGCGCAGCGCCGCGTCGGTGCGGGCGGCCACCCAGAGCTCGAGCGCCGCGGCGAAGATCGGGCCGAGGTAGGTGCCGACCAGCAGGTCGACGACGGCCCGGGTCCGGGTGGACCGGTCCTGCAGCGTGGGGTCGGAGCGGGCCTCGGCCGAGCGGCGCAGCTCGGCGACCCCGGCCGTGCCCAGGTGCTCCACGGCGGCGGCGACCAGCTCGCCCCGGGTGGCGAAGTGGTGCAGCTGCGCCCCGCGGGAGACCCCGGCGCGCCGGGACACCAGCGTGGTGGTGGTGCCCGCCCAGCCGACCTCGTTGAGGCACTCCACGACGGCCGCCATCAGCTTGGCCCGGGTCTCGCGGCTGCGGTCGGCCTGCGTCTGGCGCGGCCGCTCCGCCGCGGCGGCCCGCGGCCCCTCGGTGACGGTGCTCACGCGGACGAGTGTGCGTCACCGCCGACAAACAAGCAAGCATGCTTGTTTGCGTCACTCCGGCCTCGGCCGACAGGTCAGAGCAGGCTGAGCTGTTCCTCCTGCGGCGGCGGGCCGGCCCCGGTCGACGGGCGGGAGGCCTGCGGCAGGGCACCCGCCGGGAAGTCGGCGTCGTCCTCCCCCGGGGTCGCCCCGGGCTCGCGGGTCCGCCCGGTGGTGAGGCCGTGGCGGGCGACGAGACGCTGCCAGCGGCGGGCCAGCACGGCGCGGTAGCCGCGGTCGGCGTAGGCGCCGCCCGCGTAGAGCTGGGCGTAGCGCTCGACGAGGTCGGGCCGCGTGCGGCTGAGCCAGCCCAGGAACCAGTCCCGCGTGCCCGGGCGCAGGTGCAGCACCACCGAGCTGACCCCGGTGGCGCCCGCGGCGGCCACCTCGCCGAGCAGTGCGTCGAGCTGCTCGACCGAGTCGGTCAGGTGGGGCAGCACGGGCGCGACGAACACCCCGCACGGCAGACCGGCCGCACGGACCTCGCGCACGAGCTGCAGGCGGGCCCGCGGCGTCGGCGTGCCCGGCTCCAGGGTCGCGTGCAGGTCGGGGTCGAGCAGGGCGAGCGAGACCCCGATGCCGACGGGCACGTCCTGCGCCGCCCGCGCGAGCAGCGGCAGGTCCCGGCGCAGCAGCGTGCCCTTGGTCAGCACCGAGAACGGCGTGCCGGAGCGGTGCAGCGCGTCGAGGATGCCCGGCATCAGCCGGTAGCGGCCCTCCGCGCGCTGGTAGGGGTCGGTGTTGGTGCCCATCGCGACGTGCTCGCGCGCCCACCCCGACCGGGCGACCTCGCGGGCGAGGACCTCCGCCGCGTTCACCTTGACCACGACCTCGGCGTCGAAGTCCCGTCCCGTGTCCAGCTCGAGGTAGGCGTGGGTGCCGCGGGCGAAGCAGTAGGTGCACGCGTGGCTGCAGCCGCGGTAGGGGTTCACGGTCCAGCCGAACGGCATCGTCGAGCCACCCGGCACCCGGTTGAGCAGGGAGCGGGCGGCCACCTCGTGGAACCGGACCCCGGCGAACTCCGGCGAGGTGACGGTGCGCAACGAGCCCGGCATGCCCGGCAGCACGGCCGTGCCCACGACCTCCCCGGCCACCGCCCGTTGCGCGTCCCACCTCACGGGTCGATCGAACACGCGTTCGACACCGGGGTCAAGCGGGGCCGGCCCGCGGCCGTCGTGATCACCGAGCGCCACCGCGGTGCTCTTAGGGTGACGGAGCGTCACACATCATCACCCGTGTGAACCTGCTCACCACCACGGTGCGAAGACCGGACGTGGAGCAGGCACCCAGCGTGCGCACCGGACCGGGCCCCCGCGGGCCCCGGTCCGACCGTCGTGTCGTCGTGACGGTCCTCGGGACCGTCGCGGTGGTCGTCCTCGAGCTGGCCCTGCTCGTCGCCGTCTACCACCGCCCCGACGAGGTCACCGCCGAGCAGCTGCTCGCCGCGCGGGCCGTCGGGGCCGTCGCCGCGGCCCCGGGGTCCGCGGAGCGGGTGCGCACCGGCCTCGCCGACGAGCTCGCCGCGCGGGGGGCCGACCCCGCCCTCGTCGCCGGGCTGCGCTCCCCCGCCGCCGACCCCGGGCAGGCCGTCGCCGCCGCGGCCGACGAGCTCGAGCAGGCCCACCGACGGGTCGACGCGCAGTCGTCCACGGCGTTCGTGGTCCTGCTGCTCGTGGCCTCGGTCGGGTGGATGGTGTGGTTCCGCCGGGTCGTCGCCCGCCACCGCGGGATGGCCCGGGCGGTCACCGAGCAGCGGGCCACCGCGGCGGCGGAGCGGCGGCTCGCCGGGCTGGTCCGCAACTCCTCCGACCTGGTCGTGGTCTGCTCCCCCGGGTCCTCGATCAGCTGGGCCACCCCCTCCGCCGCCGCGGTCCTGGGCCGGGACCCGGCCACGCTGGTCGGGACCCGGTTCACCGACCTCGTGCACCCCGACGACCGCGCGGACGCCGCGCACCTGCTGGCCACGGACGGGGGTGAGCACGTCGACCTGCGGCTGCGGCTGCTGCGCCACGACGGCCGGGCCATCCACGTCGAGGGCACCGTCGCGGGGCTGCTAGACGGTGACGACGACGAGCTCGTCGTCACGGTGCGCGACATCAGCGAGCGGGCCGTCCTCGAGCAGCGGCTGACCCACGACGCGTCCCACGACCACCTCACGGGCCTGGCCAACCGCCGCCGCCTGCTCGAGAGGCTGGACCACGTGCTCACGCGGGCCGGCCCCGGGGCGCCCGGGGCGGTGCTGCTGTTCTGCGACCTCGACGGCTTCACCGAGGTCAACGACCGCTGGGGTCACCGGGTCGGCGACCTCGTCCTCGTCGAGGTCGGCCGCCGCCTCAGCACCACGGTGCGTGCGGCCGACACCGTCGCCCGGCTGGGCGGTGACGAGTTCGCCGTCCTCGTCGAGCACGCCGGGCCGACCGGGGCGCAGGGCACCGCCGAGCGCGTGCTGGCCGAGCTCGGTCGCGACGTCGTGGTCGACGGGGTGGCGCTGCGGGTGGCGGCGAGCATCGGCACCGCACCGGGGACACCCGGGGTGCACACGCCGGAAGACCTGCTGCGCAACGCCGACGCGGCGATGTACCTGGCCAAGCAGCGCGGCGGTGCCCAGGTGGCGGCCTACGAGCCCGAGCTGCACGACGCGGCCCGGCGGCGGGCGGCGCTGCGTGACGACCTGGAGGTCGCGCTCACCGACGGTGGGCTGCGGCTGCAGTACCAGCCGACGGTCGACCTGCGGGACGGACGGGTGGTCGGGTTCGAGGCCCTGGTCCGGTGGCAGCACCCCGCGCTGGGCCTGCTGGCGCCGGCGGCGTTCGTGCCGCTGGCCGAGGAGACCGGCCTGGTGGTGCGCCTCGGTCGCTGGGTGCTCGCGGAGGCGTGCCGGGCGGCGGTGCAGGTGGGGGCGCCGGAGGTCGCGGTCAACGTCGCCCCCCAGCAGCTGGCGTGCGACGGGTTCCCCGCCGAGGTGGGTGCGGTGCTGGCCGTGACGGGGCTGGCCCCCGAGCGCCTCGTCCTCGAGATCACCGAGCGCGTCGCACTCGACGACGTCGAGCTCGCCGCCACCCGGCTGCAGGCCCTGCGGGCGCTCGGGGTGCGCATCGCGATCGACGACTTCGGCACCGGGTACAGCTCGTTGTCCTACCTCGACCGGCTCCCGCTCGACGTGCTCAAGCTCGACAAGTCCTTCGTCGACGGCGTCACCGCGGGGGGCCGCACCGCGACGGTGGCGTCGACGATCCTGGCCATGGGCCGCAGCATGGGGCTGCGGACGGTGGCCGAGGGGGTCGAGGGCGTCGAGCAGTCCCGGTGGCTCGCCGCGAACGGGTGCGACCGCGGGCAGGGCTACCTGTGGTCGCGGCCGCTGGACCTCGCCGACGCGGCGGCGCTGCTGGACCCCTCGACCGCGGTCGACGACGCCGTCCGCGTCCCCGGCTGAGCCACCGCTACCGGCATGGCCCAGCTGCGCAGCTGCACGCTGACCCGGGGCCCGACCACCCGGGAGCTGCGGGGGACGGCGTGCTGCCAGGTGCGCTGGAAGGACCCGCCCATGACCAGCAGGTCACCGTGACCGAGCTGCAGCCGACGGACCGGGCCCGAGCCGTCCCCCGGCCGCAGGGCCAGCGTCCTCGGGCACCCCAGGGAGAGGATCGCGACCAGGGCGTCGGGCGCACCCGGCTCGCGCGCCACCCGGTCGGCGTGCCAGGCGACTGCATCCGTCCCGTCCCGGTACAGGTTGAGCCCGGCGGTGAGGAACGGCCCCTGCTCGCCGTAGTGCCGGTCCAGCCGGCCGCGCACCTGCTCGAGCACCGGGTGCGGCAGCGGCTCCCCCACCCCGACGAACGCCGTCAGCCGCGGCACGTCGACCTCGCGCTCGTACATGCGGCGCCGCGTCGACCGCCACGCGACGGTGCGCAGCAGCGCCTCGTGCACCTCCTGGGCCCCGGTGAGCCAACCGGGCGCCAGGTCGACCCACGCCCCGCCACCCAGCTCGGTGCGGCGCAGCGCCGACGGGTCCCCCGCCGCGGGTGCGGCGCCCGGGAGGTCGAGCAGCGAGCCCTGGCCGGTGTCGAACACGCGTTCGACCCTAGTCCTCCCGCGGGCGCCGCCGCCACCACGCCCGACGGGTCCGGGCGGGGGGTGGCGCTGGCGGCGCCGGGCGGGGTGCCGGGGTGGGCCGGTCCGCCCGCCAGCGCGCCACCGCGGCGTCGGCGTCCACGGGCGCCAGCCGCACCGGAGGGCCCTGCGGGGTGCGCAGCCAGGCGACCACCCGGCGGTTGAGGGCGGCCACCTCCGCACGCACCTCGGCCTCGCTGCGCAGCTCGGCCAGGGTCTGCGGCAGCCGGTCGAGCTCCTTGCGCAGCCGGACGGACTCGGGCAGCAGCGCGTCGGCGGAGAGCCCCTCACGCTCGACGAGCCCGCGCACCCAGGTGTCGTGGTCGACCCGCGGTGGGATGGGGCGGCCGGCGCCCGGGAGGTCGTCGAACTCGCCGCGGGCCTGCGCCTCACGGATCGCCCGGTCCACGACGGAGGCGTACCGGCTGGCCGTCGGGGGCGGCAGCCGCCGCCCGGGCTCGTCCCCCACCACGTCCGTCCCCTCCCGTGCTCGCCATCCGGTTCACCCGTCGGGGCTACCGCGGGCAACGGACGCGAGCACGACAAAGGTTGTGCGAAACCGTTCTTCGGCCACAGAGAGCAATGGTCGAGGCCCGTTCCAGACACCATTCGGGTGATTACCTCGATCTTACCCAGCGTGGTCCACTCCCTCGCGCACAGCCACTCCGGGCTGGGCCGAGGGGGGTTGCCACGTGTACCGAGGACCGTTCATCGGCGGTGGCGCCGCCGGCGCGGCCGGGCTGGCGGCAACGGGGTTCGACTCCCTCGCGGTGGCCCTGGTCGGCCTCGTCCTGCTCGTCGTCGGCGTCGTCCTGGTCCGCCTCGCGCTGCTGCGCCGGAACGGCTGAGCGTGCCCAGCCACGCCGCCGCGGCGCGCCCGACGCTGCGCGGTGACCACGCCGCCGCCGAGGTCTGGCGCAGCCGGGCCCTGGCCGCGGTGCTCGCCGCCACCGCGGCCGCCCTCGTCGTCCTGGGTCCGCAGCTGCGGGTGGCCGAGGCCGGGCTGCAGACCCTGGTGCTGCGGGCGCTGGGGCAGTCCGCCCGCCACCTCGGCACGGCGTCGATCTTCACCGTCGACGGCCGGTCGACCGGCCTCAGCTTCACCCCCGGCTGCAGCGTCGGGCCGGTGCTGGCGCTGTTCCTCGGGGCCACGGCCGTGGCGGCCTTCGTGCGGCCGCTGCGCACCCGGCCGGTCGTCGTCTCGGCCCTGGTCCTCGTCGGGCTCTTCGTCGTGGTCAACCAGCTGCGCGCCGGCGTCATCGTCGCCTCGATGCGGTGGTGGGGCGTGGAGAACGGATACGACGTCAGCCACGTCTTCCTCGGCTCGATCATCAGCACCGTCGGCTTCCTGCTCGCGCTCGTCCTCGTCGTCCGGCTGCTGCTCGGCGCGGGGCCGGGGCGGCGACCATGACCCTCACGACGGTGGTCCCGGCCGTCAACGCGCTCGCGATCGTGCTGTGCGTGGGCTTCCTGGCCTACGTGGTCGCGATCCTCATGCCCTTCCTGCGCCAGCCCCCCGCGGTGCCCGGTGACGGCCGCACCCTGGAGTGGCACCTGCTCGTGCCCTGCCTCGACGAGGCCGCCGTCATCGGCCGGACCGTCGGCCGGCTGCTCGCCGCGGCCCCCACCGCCCACGTGTGGTGCATCGACGACGACTCCACCGACGCCACCCCGGACGTCCTCGCCGGGCTCGCCGCGGCCCACGACCGGGTCCACGTCGTCACCCGGCGCGCCCCCGCGGCTCGCGAGGGCAAGGGTGCGGCCCTGAACGCCGGGTGGGCGGCCGTCGTGGAGCACCACCGGCTGTTGCGCCCCGACGTCGACCCGAGCACGGTGGTCGTGGGCGTCGTCGACGCCGACGGCCGGCTCGACCCGCTCGCGCTCGACGTGCTCGCCGGGCCCACCGTCTTCGGCGACCCCACGGTCGGCGCCGCCCAGGTGCAGGTGCGGATGCTGAACCGCGGCCTGGCGCACCGGGCCGACGCGGACGACCCGGCGCCCGCCACCCGCCGCGGCCGCGCCCTGGTCGCGCTGCAGGACCTGGAGTTCCGCACCGTCATCTCGGCCATGCAGGTGCTGCGGCGTCGCCTCGGCAGCGTCGGGATGGGTGGCAACGGGCAGTTCACCCGCCTCTCCGTGCTGGACGAGATCGCGGCCGAGCACGGGGTGCCGTGGCGCGGGGCGCTGCTGGAGGACTTCGAGCTGGGTCTGCACGTGCTGCTCGCCGGGCACCGCAACCAGTACTGCGACGACACCTGGGTGGCCCAGGAGGCGCTGCCGACCGTCTCCGCCCTGGTCCGCCAGCGCACCCGCTGGGCGCAGGGCGGCATGCAGTGCGCCAAGTACCTGCCCGCGGTGCTCGGCAGCAGGCGGGTCTCCACCGCGGCCGCGCTCGAGATCGCGTACTTCCTGCTGATCCCCTGGACGCAGCTGCTGGGCTCGCTGGTCTACGCGGCCGCCCTGGGCATCATGGGCTTCTTCGCCCTCACCACCCCCGGCGGGCTCGGCGCCTGGGTCGTCGGTGGCGGCTGGGGGGTCTTCGGCCTGGCCGTGCTGTTCGGGATCGGCCCCGTCGCCCTGTGGGGCCCGGTCTACCGGCGCAGCTGCGAGCCCGGCACCACGCGCCGACGGGCGCTCGCCCTGGGGCTGCTGCACTGGCTGTACACCTACGTGCTGCTCGTGGCGGTGTGGAAGGCGCTGGTCCGCGTCCTGCGCTCCGAGCGCGGCTGGGTGAAGACGACCCGCGTGCTGCACGTCCCGTCCGCCGCCACCCCCGCAGGCGCACCCGCCGTGGCGACCGTCGGCCCCGTCGGGCCCGCCACCGTGCTGCCCGCCCCACTGACCGCGGCCGTGGTCACGGCCGCCCCGACCGCCCCCGCGGTCGTCCACCGTCCGTCGCGCCACCCGGTGCGCCGGCTCACCTACCGAGGCGTCCACCGGGCGTCGCGACCGAGGAGAACAGCATGACCCGACCCCCCGGTGGACGGCTGCGCCGCCACCTCCTGCGCTCCGGCGCGGTCACGGCCGTGCTCGCGGCCGGCGCCCTGCTCTTCGCCCCCACCGCGCTGGCGGCGACGACGTCCCAGGCGACCGCGCAGGCCCTGAACGCCACGCTGCTCGGCGGCACCCTCCTGCAGACCAAGCCGGCCTTCGCCGCCAACGACGGCACGCAGGCCACGGCGACGGCACAGTTCAACAGCCCGCTGTACCTGCTGCCCGGCCAGACCGCCCTGAACACCGGCGCGGTCTCGCAGACCGCGGTCGCCACCGCCACCGGGACGTCGGCCGCCTGCGCCGGGGTCGTCGGCTCCGGGGGTGTGCTCACGGTGGGCGACGACGGCGCCTGCACGGTGACCGGAGCCCAGGGACCGGCCCTGGTCAGCCTGGGCAACCTGCTCGGCATCGGGAACGTGTTCCTCCGGACCAACGCCCTGTACGCACAGTGCACCGCCGGGCCGTCCGGCACCGGCCCGTACACCGCGAGCTCCACCCTGGTGAACCCGAGCATCGTGGTCCGCGTCGGCGGGGTGACCCTGGCGGACGTCGCGATCCCGCTGAACGGACCGGTCAACCTCGACGTGCTCGGCGCAACGGTCGTGGCCAACGTCAACCAGACCAGCACGGCGGGCCCGCAGTCCTCCGCGACCGCGCTCACCCTGTCCCTGCTCAACGGGGGCCTGCTGAACGTGAACATCGGTCAGGTCACCTGCGGGGAGAACGTCGTCACCGCGGACATCCCCATGGTCCCGCTCAAGGGCATGGGCGTGGCCGGGGCGACCGTGCTGCTGGTCGGCGCCGGGTATCTCGGCCTGCGCCGCCGTCAGGGCGCGACGGTCTGACGCTCGTGACCTCCCCCGGGGCGGGTGCCGCCGTCGACCTCGTCGTCGTCGTCGGCACCCGCCCCGAGGCGGTCAAGGTGGCCCCGGTGGTCACCGTCCTGCGGTCCCGGGGCCTCGCCGTCCGGGTCGTCGACACCGGCCAGCAGCCGGGCCGGGTCGACGAGGCCCTCGCCCCCTTCGGTCTGGCCGCCGACCTCGACCTCGCCATCACGCGGCGTGACGGCGGGCTGGCCGAGCTCAGCGCGCTGACCCTCACCGCCGTCGACGCGCTCCTCGCCGCGGACCCGCCGGCCGCCCTGCTCGTCCAGGGGGACACCACCACCGCGCTGGCCACCGCCATGGCCGCGGCACTGCGCCGGGTGCCGGTCGTCCACCTCGAGGCCGGGCTGCGCACCGGGGACCGGGCGCACCCGTTCCCCGAGGAGATGAACCGGGTGCTGCTCGCCGGGGTGGCCGACCTGCACCTGGCCCCGACGCCGCGCGCCCGCACCGCCCTGCTCGCCGAGGGGGTCGACCCGGCGGCGGTCGTCGTCACCGGGAACACCGTGGTCGACGCGCTCGCCGCGCAGCTGCCCGCGCTGCAGCAGCGGCCCCGGCCCCCGCTCGCCGACCGACCGGCCGGCGCCCCGCTGCTGGTGGTCACGGTGCACCGCCGTGAGGCGTGGGGGGCGGGCGTGCGGGCGGTGGCCGGGGCGGTCGCGACGCTGCTCGGGGAGCACCCGGCGCTGCGGGCGGTGGTGGTGACCCACCCCAACCCGGCGGTGGCCGCCGACGTGCGCGCCGTGCTCGACGGCGTCGACCGCGCCCGGGTGGTCGACCCGCTCGCCTACGACGACATGATCACCCTGCTCGGCCACGCCGACGTGCTGCTCACCGACTCCGGCGGGCTGCAGGAGGAGGCCCCCACCCTGGGGCTGCCCACCGTCGTCGCCCGAGAGACCACGGAGCGGCCCGAGGGGGTCGCCGCCGGCTGGGCCCGGCTCGTGGGGCTCGACCCCGCCGCGGTCACCACGGCGGTCACGGCCGTCCTGGCGTCCGGGGCCCGACCGCCCGGGCCCAACCCCTACGGTGACGGCCGCGCTGCCGTCCGGGCGGCCGACGCGGTGGCGTGGCTGCTCGGCCGAGGCGGTCGGCCCGAGGACTGGCGGCCCGAGGACGGGCGCCCCGCCCCGGCCGACCTCCGTGCGGTGGGCTGACCGGGGGCTCAGGACCCGAGCTCGGCCACCTCCGCCGGGGTCAGCACCACCCGCGGCGCGCGCGGCGCCCGGGCGGCGGCGACCTCGACGGCCCGCAGCAGCGGTCGCTCGTCGGCACCGGCGTCCCGGGCCTGGGCCCGCAGCGCGGCGACGAGCACCCCGGCGACGGCGACCCCGGGCACCGCTCCCCCGGCCAGCAGCGCGTCGGCCAGCCGGCGCAGGGCGAGCGCATCCAGCTCACGAGCGCCCTGCGGCAGCACCACCGCGACGGGCACCGTGGCCAGGCCGCGCCCGGGGCCCACGACCACCGAGACGGTGCGGAACCCCCGCGGCACCACGCTGAGCACCACCTCGTCGACGTCGACGAGGTCCACCCGACGGGTCAGCAGGCCGCGCTGCACCAGCACCCGGCCCTCGAGCCAGGTGGCCCGGCGGGCGGTGGCCGTGCACCAGCCGACGACGGGGCCCACCAGCACCACCGCGGTCCCCACCGCGACCACGGCCGGGACGAGGGCGATCAGGGCCAGGGCGAGCAGCACCCCGAGCAGCGCGGCCGCGACCCCGACCGCGCGGGCCCGGCGGGCGACGAGCTCGCGGGGCAGCAGGTCCAGCGGGACCCGCAGCGATGCAGCCGGACCGGCCGGCTCAGCCACGGACGGTCGCGACCACCCGGGCCACCACGTCGTCGAGCGGCACGGGCTGCTGGTCCCCGGTGACGAGGTCCTTGACCCCGACGGTCCCCGCCTCGAGGTCGCGCTCACCGAGGACGAGGGCCAGCGACGCCCCGGAGCGGTCGGCCGCCTTCATCGCCCCCTTGAGCCCGCGCCCGCCGTAGGCGAGGTCCACCCGCACCCCGGCGGCCCGCAGCCGGCCGGCCACGACGACCAGCCGGTCCCGCGCCGCGTCGCCGAGGGGGACGCCGAACACCTCGCAGCGGGCGGGCACGTCCCCGGTCAGGCCCTCGGCGGCCATGGCCAGCACGGTCCGGTCCACGCCGAGGCCGTAGCCGATACCGGAGAGGTCTTGGCCGCCGAGCTGGGCCATGAGCCCGTCGTAGCGCCCGCCGCCGCCGATCCCCGACTGCGCCCCGAGCCCGTCGTGGACGAACTCGAAGGTGGTCTTGGTGTAGTAGTCCAGCCCGCGCACCATCCGCGGGTTGACCTGGTACGGCACCCCGAGGGCGTCGAGGTGGCGGCGCACCGCGGCGAAGTGCTCGGCCGCGGAGTCGGAGAGGTGGTCGAGCATGAGCGGGGCGTCCGCCGTCAGCTCCCGGACCTCCGGGCGCTTGTCGTCGAGCACGCGCAGCGGGTTGAGCCGAGCCCGCTCCCGGGTCGCCTCGTCGAGGTCGAGACCGGCGAGGAACTGCGTCAGCCGCTCCCGGTAGGCGGGCCGGCAGGTGTCGTCGCCCAGCGAGGTGAGCTCCAGGCGGAACCCGGTCAGCCCCAGCGCGCGGAACCCGGCGTCGGCCGTGGCGACGACCTCCGCGTCCAGCGCCGGGTCGTCGGCGCCGATGGCCTCCACCCCGACCTGCTGCAGCTGGCGGTAGCGACCGGCCTGGGGGCGCTCGTAGCGGAAGAACGGGCCCGCGTAGCGCAGCTTCACCGGCAGGGTGCCGCGGTCCAGGCCGTGCTCGATGACGGCGCGGACCACCCCGGCGGTGCCCTCCGGCCGCAGCGTGACCGAGCGGTCGCCGCGGTCGGCGAAGGTGTACATCTCCTTGCTCACCACGTCGGTCGACTCCCCCACCCCCCGGGCGAACAGGGCGGTGTCCTCGAACACGGGCAGCTCGACGTGGCTGTAGCCGGCCCGACGGGCGGCCTCGGTGAGGGTGCCGCGCACCAGCTCGAAGACGTCCGAGCCGGGCGGGACGTAGTCGGGGACCCCCTTGGGCGCCTGGAAGTCCGCCACTACAGCCCCTTGCGGGGGCCGGGGGTGAGCCCGGCGAGGAAGGGGTTGGACCCGCGCTCGCGGCCGACGGTGGTCGACGGGCCGTGCCCGGGCAGCACCACCGTGTCGTCCGGCAGGGTCAGCAGCTGGGCGCCGATCGAGGCGAGCAGCACGTCGGGGTCGCCCCCGGGCAGGTCGGAGCGACCGATCGAGCCCGCGAACAGCGTGTCCCCGGCCAGCACCACGCCCACGCTGCCCGCGTCGGTCTCCGCGGTGGTGCGGAAGAGCACCGAGCCGCGGGTGTGGCCCGGGGCGTGCGCGACGGTCAGCGAGACCCCGGCGAGGTCGAGCTCGGCGCCGTCGGTGAGCTCGCGCACCTCGCGGGGCTCGCGGAACTGCAGCTCGCCGAGCATCGCCGCCATCTGCGGGCCGACCCCGGCCATCGGGTCGGCGAGCATGAACCGGTCGTCGGGGTGGACGTAGGCGGGCACGTCGTCGCCGTCGCACACCGGCTGCACCGACCAGGTGTGGTCGAGGTGGCCGTGGGTCAGCACCACCGCCACCGGGGTCAGGCGGTGCCGGGCCAGGGTCTCGCGCAGCGGCTCCACGGCGTCCTGGCCCGGGTCGACCACCACGCAGGCGCCGCCCTCGGCGGGCGCGACCACGTAGCAGTTGGTCTGGAAGGCACCGGCGGGGAACCCGGCGACGAGCACGGTGCCTCCTGGGCGGTCGGGCGGACGGGGACACCCCAGCCTATCGGTGGGCGCCGAGGCCTCACGCCGGGTGCACGGCGTCGGCTGGCAGACTCGCCCGCGACCACCGGCGGACGACCCAGGGAGCAGCACGCGGTGCCCACCAACGAGCAGCGGCGGCAGAACGCTAGGCGCAAGCTGGAGCGCCAGCTGGAGCGGCGGGCCGAGCGGGCGCGCCGCCGCAGGCAGCTGGCCGTGACCGCGAGCGTGGTCGTGGTGGTCCTCGTCGCCGGTCTCGGGGTCGGCATCTACCTGCTGACCCGCCCGGACCCGGCGCCCGCGGCCGCGGCCCCCGCGCTGTGCACCTTCGCCCCCGACGGCTCCGAGCCCGCCAAGCCGGCCACCGCGCCGACGGACGTGAACCCCCCGACGACGGGCACGGTGCCGGCGACCATCACCACCAGCGTGGGCGTCATCCCGGTCACCCTCGACCGGGCGACCGGGCCCTGCGCGGTGGAGAGCTTCGTCTCGCTGGCCCGGCAGAGCTACTTCGACGACACCCCGTGCCACCGGCTCACCACCCAGGGCATCTTCGTGCTGCAGTGCGGCGACCCGCAGGGCACCGGCCAGGGCGGGCCCGGGTACACGATCAACGACGAGAAGCCCACGAACCTGGCCCCGGCCACCGACGGGCAGTCCGTGGTGTACCCGCGCGGCACCCTGGCCATGGCGAAGACGTCGGCCCCGAACTCCGGTGGCAGCCAGTTCTTCCTCGTCTACCAGGACTCCCCGCTGCCCCCGGACTACACGGTGTTCGGCACCATCGCCCCCGAGGGCCTGACCGTGCTCGACGACGTCGCGAAGGCCGGGGTCGCGGGCGGCGGCGCCGACGGGGCCCCCGCCACCGCGGTGCAGCTGCAGACGGTGTCCACCCAGGCCTGACCCAGGGGGTTCTCCCGCTGCACCCGGTCCTTTCCGGCACCCGCTGCACCCGATCCGGGCTGCCGCGCGGGTTCCCCCGTGCGGGGCCTGATCGGGTGCACCCTCGCCCGGACCGCGCAGATCCGGTGCAGCACGGTCCAGCCCGGGACCGGAGCGCGGGCGCGGCCCTGGCCTTCTCAGCCGGCGGAGGTCACCCGGTAGACGTCGTAGACGCCCTCGACGTTGCGGACGACCCCGAGCACGTGCCCCAGGTGTTTGGGGTCGCCCATCTCGAAGGTGAACTTGCTGACGGCCACCCGGTCCCGCGACGTCGCCACCGACGCCGAGAGGATGTTGACCTTCTCGTCGGCGAGCACCTTGGTGACGTCGGAGAGCAGCCGGTGCCGGTCGAGCGCCTCGACCTGGATCGCCACCAGGAACACCGAGGACGGCGACGGCGCCCACTGCACCTCGACGATCCGCTCGGCCTGCTCGTGCAGCGACTCGGCGTTGGTGCAGTCGGTGCGGTGCACGCTCACCCCGCCGCCGCGGGTGACGAAGCCGAGGATCTCGTCACCCGGCACCGGGGTGCAGCACTTGGCCAGCTTGGTGAGCACGCCGGTGGCCCCGGGGACCAGCACGCCGACGTCGGCCGAGCTGGGCCGGCGCGGCATCGTCGAGGGGGTGGAGCGCTCGGCCAGCTCCTCCTCGGCGTCCTCGACCCCGCCGATCTGGGCCAGCAGCCGCTGCACCACGTGCTGGGCGGAGACGTGGTTCTGCCCCACCGCGGTGTAGAGGGCGGAGACGTCGGCGTAGTGCAGCTCGTGGGCCAGGGAGGCCATGGCGTCCGCGCTGACCAGGCGCTGCAGCGGCAGCCCGCCCCGGCGCACCTCCTTGGTGATGGCGTCCTTGCCCACCTCGAGCGCCTCCTCGCGGCGCTCCTTGGCGAACCACTGCCGGATCTTGGCCTTGGCCCGCGGCGAGACGACGAAGCTCTGCCAGTCCAGCGACGGCCCGGCGGTGGGCGCCTTGGAGGTGAACACCTCGACGACCTCACCGTTGTCCAGCGCCCGCTCGAGCGCGACCAGGCGGCCGTTGACCCGGGCCCCGATGCAGCGGTGGCCGACCTCGGTGTGCACGGCGTAGGCGAAGTCCACCGGGGTGGAGCCGGCGGGCAGCGTGATGACGTCACCCTTGGGGGTGAAGACGAAGATCTCCCGCACCGCGAGGTCGTAGCGCAGCGACTCCAGGAACTCCCCCGGGTCGGCCGCCTCCCGCTGCCAGTCGAGCAGCTGGCGCATCCAGGCCATCTCGTCGACGTCGGCGGCCTGGGTGGCGGCCGAGCCGGCGCGGCCCCGCATCTCCTTGTAGCGCCAGTGCGCGGCGATGCCGAACTCCGCGGTGCGGTGCATCTCGCGGGTGCGGATCTGCACCTCCAGCGGCTTGCCCTCGGGTCCCACGACCGTGGTGTGCAGCGACTGGTACACCCCGAAGCGGGGCTGGGCGATGTAGTCCTTGAACCGCCCGGCCATGGGCTGCCACATGGAGTGCACGACCCCGACGGCGGCGTAGCAGTCGCGCACCTCGTCGCACAGCACGCGCAGCCCGACGAGGTCGTGGATGTCGTCGAAGTCGCGGCTCTTGGCGATCATCTTCTGGTAGATCGACCAGTAGTGCTTGGGCCTGCCCTCCACCGTGGCGTCGATGCGGACGGCGGCGAGGTTGTCGGCGATCTCGGTGCGCACCCGGGCCAGGTAGGTGTCGCGCGAGGGGGCCCGGTCGGCGACGAGGCGGACGATCTCGTCGTACTTCTTCGGGTGCAGGATGGCGAACGAGAGGTCTTCCAGCTCCCACTTGACCGTGGCCATCCCGAGCCGGTGGGCGAGCGGGGCGATGACCTCGAGGGTCTCGCGGGCCTTGCGCGCCTGCTTCTCCGGCGGCAGGAACCGCATGGTGCGCATGTTGTGCAGCCGGTCGGCGACCTTGATGACGAGCACCCGGGGGTCGCGCGCCATGGCGATGATCATCTTGCGGATGGTCTCGGCCTCGGCGGCCGTGCCGAGCGCGACCTTGTCCAGCTTGGTCACCCCGTCGACGAGGTGGGCGACCTCGTCACCGAAGTCGGCCCGCACCCCGTCGAGGCTGTAGCCGGTGTCCTCCACCGTGTCGTGCAGCAGGGCCGCGACCAGGGTGGTGGTGTCCATGCCTAGCTCGGCGAGGATCGTCGCCACCGCCAGCGGGTGGGTGATGTAGGGGTCCCCGGACTTGCGCAGCTGCCCCTCGTGGCGGGCCTCGGCCTCGTCGTAGGCGCGCTGCAGCTCGCCGACGTCGGCCTTGGGGTGCAGCCCGCGGTGCACGGCGACGAGCGGCTCGAGCACCGGCTTGACCGCCCCGGTGCGCTGCGCGGTGATGCGCCGGGCCAGCCGGGCGCGCACCCGGCGCGACGCCGAGGCGGTGGGTGAGGGCTCGTCCCGGGACCGGCCGGGGGCGGCGGGCGCGTCGGTGGGCTCGACCGGGTCGCCGTCCGCCGACGCGGCGTCGAGCGCGTGCGTGTCCTGGCTCACGGCGGTCCTCCTCCCGGCAGGCGCGCCCACCGCGGTGGGCAGGGCGCCGAGCCTAGTCGTGCGGCCCGACCACGCACGCCAGCGGGAATCCGGCGACGGCCTCGCGGCCCCCCAGGCCGGGCACCTCCAGGACGACCCCGAGGCCGACGACGTGCGCGCCCGCCGCGGTGAGCAGGTCGGCGGCGGCGCGCAGCGTGCCCCCGGTCGCGAGCACGTCGTCGAGGACGAGGACCCGCCGCCCCGCCAGGTCCACGCCCTCCGCGGGTACCTCCAGCGTCGCGGAGCCGTACTCGAGGTCGTAGGAGCGCGAGCGCACGGGCGGGGGCAGCTTGCCCGCCTTGCGCACCGGCAGCACCCCCAGCCCGCGCCACAGGGCGACGGCCGCGGCCAGCAGGAAGCCGCGGGCGTCGACCCCGGCGACGAGGTCGACGTCGTCGGGGCCGTGCAGCGCCGCGACGACGGCGGCGAAGGCGGGGCCGTCGGCGAAAACGGGGCTGAGGTCGGCGAAACGCACCCCCGGGGCGGGGAAGTCGTCGACGGTGCGGGTCAGCCCACGCACCAGCCGCGCCGCGGCACCGGCCCGGTCGGGGCTCACGGGGTCAGGGCTCATGGGGTCAGGGCCCAGCGGTCGACGTTCCACGCGACCCCGGCCGCGCTGGGGTTCGCGACCACGCTCGGCAGCCGGTCCAGCGCCGCGGTCACCGTGGGCACCTGGTGCAGCGGCAGCGTCGGCAGGTCGGTCCACAGCACGGTCTCCAGCTCGGTCAGCGCGGGCAGCTGCTCGCCGAGGGTCGGGGCGGTGGCGACCTGGTCGAGCAGGGTGTCCACCCGGGGGTTGGTGTACCCGCCCCAGTTGGTGGGGGCGCCCGTCCGCAGGCCTGCGGTGCCGGAGCCGGGCAGGGCTGTGCCCCCGGTGTCGACGACCACCGCGTCGGCCGTGCCCGCGGCCAGCGCCTCCGGGGTCACGTCGGGCCCGCCGACGTCGACGACGGTGAGCCCGGCCGCGCCGCAGGAGCGGGCGACGAGGGCGACCGTGCGGGCGAGCCGCTCGTCGGGCCCCCGGTAGCCGATCCGCACCGTGGCCCCGCCGAGCCCGGCGGCGTCGACGGCCGCGCGGGCGGCGGTGGGGTCGACCGCGTCGAACGGCCGGGCGGGGGCGGTGGTGGCGTCGTAGCCGAGGGTCCCGGGCAGCAGGGCGTGCGAGTCGAGCAGCGCCGCCCCGGGCGCGACCGGGCTGACGAGCTCGTCGAGCACGTCCTGGCGGGGCACGCAGGCGGCCAGGGCGCGCCGGGCCTCGCCCCGGCCCAGCACCCCGCGGGTGTCGAGCACCAGCGACTCGCGCTCCAGGGAGAGCCCGCCCGCCACGCGCAGGGTGCCCGCCGGGCTCGTCGCCGCGGCGACGGCGTCGCGGGTCGTGGGGCCGGCGGGCACGGCGAGGGCCTGCACGGCGTCGGTGCCGAGCAGCGTCTGCGGGTCGGTCGGCGAGAGGTGGACCTCCACCCGGGGCACCAGCGGGGGGTCGCCCCACCAGGCGTCGTTGCCGACGAGGGTGGCGGTGGTGCCGTCGGGCGCGACGGAGTCGAGGCGGTAGGGGCCGGCGGCGGGGAACAGCGCCGGGTCGACGGTGACCTCGCCGTCCGGCCCGACCGGGCCCGTGGGCAGGGTCCAGCCGGTGCGCCAGAAGTCGACCAGCATCGTCAGGGCGGCGGTGTCGCCCCGGGTCACGGCGCCGACGACGTCGGTCACCCCCGTGCGCGTGGCTGCGACGTGGGCGGGCAGCAGGTCGCCGGGGCCGAACAGCGTCTGCCACTGCTGGTAGGGCCGGGTGAAGCGGACGGTGGCGGTCCGCTCCCCCGCCGCGCAGTCGACGGCCTCGACGTCGGACCACCCGCTCGGGTCGGCGGCACCCGCGCCGTAGCGGCCGCTGTGCGCGGCCCAGGCCAGCACCAGGTCCTCGCACACCAGCGGGGCGCCGTCGGACCACCGCGCGGCCGGGGTGAGGGTGTAGCGCACGGAGAGGGGGTCGGTGCTCAGCAGCGTCGCCACGCCGACGTCGGTGTCCGCCACGGGCACCCCCTGCGGACCGGTCACGCTGAACCCGGGCAGCACGCGGGCGAGCGCCGCGCGGGCGTCACCCCGTGCGACGGCGTCGGTGGTGGCGGTGTTGTAGCTGGTCAGCCGGCCGGGCACGGCCACGCCGAGGAACGGGCCCGCGTCGTCGGCGGGCTCACCGCCGGGCAGCGGGGCGCACGCGGCGGCGAGCACCGCCAGCAGCACCCCGGCCACGACGGCCCGCAGGCCCCTGGTCCGCACCGGGGTCAGCGGCCGCGCTTGCCGCTGGGCCGTCCGCCCGGGCGCGAGGGCCGGCTGCGGGCGCCCGTGGGCCGGGCCCCCGGCCG
>NZ_BAAGQZ010000034.1:0-24131 GCF_054783215.1 Rhodococcus aerolatus
GGAGCGGCCGGGGGCGCGGCGAGCGCCACCGTGCCCGCTGCCGCGGCGGCCGAGACCGGGGCGGTGGCCGCGGAGACCGGGGCCGTCGCCGCGGGCGCGACCGCCAAGGCCGGCCTGCTGGCCGCGCTGCTCGCCCACCCCGCCCTGCTCGCGCTGGGCGTCGCCGTCGTCGTGGTCGCCGCCGGCGCGGGCTTCGCCTTCTCCCGCTCCACACCGCCGCCCCCGGTCGCGGCGCCGCCGAGCTCGACGGTCTCCGCCACCCCCACCACGACCACCGCCCGGGTCGCCCCCGCGGCCGCCGAGCAGGCCGTGCGCGACCTGCTCGACGAGCTGGCCACCGACCCCGCCGGCGCGGTCGCCTCAGCCGGACCGAGCCTGCGCGGCACGGGGTCCGCGGCCACGACGTTCGTCGACGGGATCTCCTCGCTCGAGACCGGGTCCGTCTCCGCGGGCGCCGACGGCACGGTCACCGCCGCGCTGCTGCTCACCCTCGACGGTGGGGACACCCGCACCGAGCAGGTCGCCTTCACCGTCACCCCGGCCGGCGGCTCGAGCGCGACCGCCACGTCGTCCGCCACGGCGACCACGACCGCCGCCGCCGACGACCTCGTCGTGGACTCCCCGCAGCTCGCCGCCCTGCTGCGCAGCGGACCGCCCACGGCCAGCACCACCCCGACCTCCTCCACCACCACCCCGCCCTCGACGACGGCCACGACCACGACGGCACCGACCAGCACGACGACGACCACCACCACCACCACCACGACCTCGACCACCGCCACCACGACGACCACGCGCTGAGCGCAGCCCCGGGTGATCAGCAGGACACCAGTGCGGCGAGCGGGGCGCCGGGGCGCTCCCAAATCCTGTTGATCACGGGGAGGACCAGGAGCCGACCCCCGTTTCCTTGACTCGTTCCAGAAAAGCGTCCATGCTCGGACGCGATGACGGACACGGTCGAGGTCGAGCAGGCGCTGCGCGGCGCTGCGCTGCGCGTGACGCGCCCGCGACGTGCGGTGCTCGCCGCCGTGCAGGCCCACCCCCACGCCAGCACCGACGACGTGCTGCGCGGCGTGCGCGCGACGCTGCCCGCGGTGTCGCACCAGGCCGTGTACGACGCGCTGCGCGCGCTCACCACCGCCGGCCTGCTGCGCCGCATCGAGCCCGCCGGCTCCGTCGCCCGCTACGAGGCCCGCACCGGGGACAACCACCACCACGCCGTGTGCCGCTCCTGCGGCGACATCGTCGACGTCGACTGCGCCGTCGGCGCGGCGCCCTGCCTGACCCCGTCCGACGACCACGGCTTCGTCATCGACGAGGCCGAGGTCGTCTACTGGGGCCTGTGCCCCGACTGCGCCGCCCGCACCTCCCACACCCCCAGCTGACCCCTCTCCCCACCCGGAAGGAAATCCCGTGACCGAGACCGACCACGTGACCGTCGAGTCCAAGATGGACGACGAGCAGGCCGGTGGCTGCCCCGTCGGCGGCCACTTCTCCCACCCCACCGAGGGCGGGTCGAACCAGGACTGGTGGCCCAACCAGCTCAACCTGAAGATCCTGCGCAAGCACCCCGCCGTCGCGAACCCGATGGGCGAGGAGTTCGACTACGCGAAGGAGTTCAGCTCCCTCGACCTCGACGCCGTGATTGCCGACATCGACGAGGTCATGACGACGTCGCAGGACTGGTGGCCCGCCGACTTCGGCCACTACGGCGGCTTCTTCATCCGCATGGCCTGGCACAGCGCCGGCACCTACCGGGTGTCCGACGGCCGCGGCGGCTCGGGCGCGGGCATGCAGCGCTTCGCCCCGCTGAACTCCTGGCCCGACAACGCCAACCTCGACAAGGCCCGCCGCCTGCTGTGGCCGATCAAGCAGAAGTACGGCAAGAAGCTCTCCTGGGGCGACCTGATCGTGCTCACCGGCAACCGCGCCCTGGAGACCATGGGCTTCAGCACCTTCGGCTACGCCGGCGGCCGCCCCGACGTCTGGGAGCCCGACGAGGACGTCTACTGGGGCCCGGAGCAGACCTGGCTCGGTGACGAGCGCTACGACGACGAGCACAAGCTGACCGGCCCGCTCGCGGCCGTCCAGATGGGACTCATCTACGTCAACCCCGAGGGCCCCAACGGCGTCCCGGACCCGCTGGCCTCCGCCCGCGACATCCGCGAGACGTTCGGCCGCATGGCCATGAACGACGAGGAGACCGTCGCCCTCATCGCGGGCGGGCACACCTTCGGCAAGACCCACGGTGCGGCCGACCCCGACCCGCACGTCGGCCCCGAGCCCGAGGCCGCCCCGCTCGAGGAGCAGGGCCTGGGCTGGCGCAACAGCTTCGGCTCCGGCAAGGGCCGCGACACCATCACCTCCGGCATCGAGGTCACCTGGACCTCCACCCCGGTGCAGTGGTCGATGAGCTACCTGGAGAACCTCTACAAGTACGAGTGGGAGCTGGAGAAGAGCCCCGCCGGCGCGCACCAGTGGCGGCCGAAGAACGGTGAGGGCGCGGGCACGGTGCCCGACCCGGAGTCCGGCGAGCTCACCCGCTACCCGACCATGCTCACCTCGGACATCGCGCTGCGCGCGGACCCGGTGTACGAGGAGATCACCCGGCGCTACCTGGCGAACCCCGACGAGTTCGCCGACAAGTTCGCCCGCGCCTGGTACAAGCTCACCCACCGCGACATGGGCCCCAAGCAGCGCTACCTCGGCCCGCTGGTGCCGGCGGAGGAGCTGGTGTGGCAGGACCCGGTCCCGGCCCGCGGTGACTACACGCTGACCGACGACCAGGTCGCCGAGCTGAAGAACCTGGTGCTGGACTCCGGGCTCACCGTGGCGCAGCTGGTCAAGACCGCGTGGGGCGCGGCGTCGTCCTTCCGCGGCAGCGACAAGCGCGGCGGCGCCAACGGTGGCCGCATCCGCCTGGAGCCGCAGCGCAGCTGGGCGGTCAACGAGCCCGACGAGCTCGGCGGGGTCATCCGCACCCTCGAGGGCATCCAGTCCTCGTTCTCCGGCACCGTGTCCTTCGCCGACCTCGTGGTCCTCGGCGGCTGCGCGGCGGTGGAGAAGGCCGCGGCCGACGCCGGGCACCCCGTCACCGTGCCCTTCACCCCGGGCCGCACCGACGCCTCGCAGGAGATGACCGACGAGGAGTCGTTCAGCTGGATGGAGCCGTCCTCGGACGGGTTCCGCAACTACGTGGGCAAGGCCGACCGGCTCCCCGCGGAGTACCTGCTGGTGGACCGGGCGAACCTGCTCACCCTCTCGGCGCCGGAGATGACCGTGCTCGTCGGCGGCATGCGGGCGCTGGGCGCCAACCACGGCGGTTCCACCCAGGGCGTGCTCACCGAGCGCCCGGGCCAGCTGACGAACGACTTCTTCCGCAGCCTGCTCGACATGGGCAGCACCTGGGTCCCGGCGGAGGACGGCTCGTACGAGCGTCGCGACGCCTCGGGCGCGGTCGTGGCCACCGGCAGCCGGGTCGACCTGCTCTTCGGGTCGAACTCCGAGCTGCGGGCCGTCGCCGAGGTCTACGCCTCCGACGACGCCCAGGACAAGTTCGTCGCGGACTTCGTCAAGGCCTGGGACAAGGTCATGAACCTCGACCGGTACGACGTCGCCCTCTGAGCCACCGCGTGAGGCACACCGCCTGACGCGCGGCTGATCTCGACCCCGGACGCCCGGGTCGGCCCCACGGGGTCGGCCCGGGCGTCCGGTCGTCGGGGCCCCGTCAGGGGTGGACGAGGATCTTGACGTTCTCGTCCTTGTTCTCCAGCAGCTCGGTGAACCCGCCGGCGATGATGTCGTCCACCGCGATGCGCCCGGTGATGAACTGCTCGGCCGGGATCTTGCCCTGCTGCAGCAGCTCGATGACCGCGGCGTGCTCCCCGCAGTAGGCGGCTGTGCCGATGAGGTTCAGCTCGCGCATGACGAGGCCGAACATGTCGATCTCGGCCTTGCGGCCCCAGATCGACACGTTGACCACGGTGCCGCCGTTCTTGGTGCCGTCCAGCGCCGCCTGCAGCGCCGGGGACGCCCCGACGCACTCGAAGGAGACGTCGACCCCGCGGCCGTCGGTGAGCTCGTGGATGCGCTCGACCACGTCGACCTCCGACGGGTCGAGCACCGTGGTGGCGCCCGCGCCCGGCGCCTTGGCCTTGCGCACGTCGGACATCTCCGAGCTGATCACCGTCTCGACCCCGATGGCCCGCAGGCACGCGATGGTCATCAGCCCGATCGGCCCGGCGCCGTGGACGGCCGCGGTCTGCCCGGCGGTGATGCCCGAGCGGCGCACGGCGTGGAACCCGACGGCCAGCGGCTCGACGAGCGCCCCGATCTCGGTGGACAGGTCGCCGAGCGCGAACACCCTCTCGGCCGGCGCGACGACGTGCTCGCTGAACCCGCCGCCGCCCCCGGAGAGGCCGATGAACCCCATCGTGGTGCACAGGTTGTAGCGGCCCTCTCGGCAGAACTCGCAGTGCCCGCACACCAGGTACGGCTCCACGACGACCCGGTCGCCCACCTCGTGCCCGGAGACGCCCTCGCCGAGCTCCTCCACCACGCCGGCGAACTCGTGGCCAAGGGTGACGGGCACCGACTCCCCCGAGATGGGGTGCGGCGCGGCCGCGGTGGGGCAGAAGATGGGGCCGTCCTCGAACTCGTGCAGGTCGGTGCCGCAGATGCCGCACCACTCCACCCGCACCTTGATGGTGCCGGGGCGGACGGTCGGCTCGTCGACCTCCTCGATCCGCAGGTCTCGGTTGCCGTGGTAGCGCGCTGCCTTCATGGGTCCTCCTGGGTCGGGTCGTCGCCCCGAGCAGACGCCCCGCCTGCAGCCCTGACCAGGGTTGCAGCCCCTTGCACCCGCAACCCGGTGCAACCCTGTGCCGCCGCGGTGGCCGCTCATAACGTCGGCCCGACCACGGCGGACCACGCCGCAGCACCCAGGGAGGCCCCCATGTCCACAGCCCACGTCACCGGCGCCGCGCGCGGGATCGGTCGCTCGATCGCCCTGCGGCTGGCGGCCGACGGCCACGACGTCGCCGTCTCCGACCTGCCCGCCATGGCCGACGAGCTCGACGGCACCCGTCGGGCGGTGGAGGAGGCCGGCGTGCGCGGCCTCGCCCTGACCGGTGACGTCTCCGACCCCGCGTCGGTCGACGCCCTCGTCGCCGACACCGCCGCCGGGCTCGGTTCGCTCGACGTGATGGTGGCCAACGCCGGGGTCGCGCAGACCAAGGCGCTGCTCGACGTCACCCCGGAGGAGTTCGACCGCATCCACGCCGTCAACGGCCGCGGGGTGTTCCTCTGCTACACCGCGGCGGCACGGCAGATGATCGCCCAGGGCAGCGGGGGGAAGATCATCGGCGCGGCGTCGATCGCGGCGCACAAGGGGTTCGCGCTGCTCGGGGTGTACTGCTCCACCAAGTTCGCGGTCCGCTCGCTGACCCAGTCCGCAGCGCAGGAGTGGGCGGAGCACGGCATCACCGTCAACGCCTACTGCCCCGGCATCGTCGACACCACGATGTGGGAGGAGATCGACCGCGACCTCGGCGAGATCAACCACGTCGGCAAGGGTGAGTCGATGAAGGCGATGGCCGCGGGCATCACCCTGGGCCGGGTCTCCACCGGGGAGGACGTCGCCGGGCTGGTCTCGTTCCTGGCCGGTCCGGACTCCCAGTACGTCACCGGGCAGTCCATCCTGGTCGACGGCGGGATGATCTTCAGCTGACGGGCAGGTCCGCCATCGCGGCCAGCACCGCGCGCACCCGGGGCACCTCGTGCGTGCGGTACACCCCGGTGCCACCCAGTGCGGCGAGCACCGCGAAGAAGCCCTCGGCGGTGCGGGTCTCGTCCTCGAAGTAGTCCAGCCCGCTGGGCAGGGCGTGGCACACGGGCAGGCCGAGGCGACGCAGCCGGAAGCTGCCCAGCAGCACCGCGGCCTGGTGGCGCACCCGCTCCCGCGAGCCGGCCAGCCGCCGGAACCCGAAACCGACCCCGGGGTCCAGGCAGATCCCTGCCGTCACCCCGAGCTCGCGGGCCCGGGCGACGCGGCGGGCGAACTGCTCGGCCATGGCCGGGTAGGGGTCGGACTCGACGGGCACGTCGGAGAGCTCGCGGGGGTTCTCCCCCAGCACGTGGCACAGCACCAGCGCCGCGTCGTGCTCGGCGGCGAGGGTGAACATCGCGTCGTCGTCGGCCGAGCCGGTCAGGTTCACCACCCGGGCCCCGGCGGCGAGCACGGCCGAGACCACCTGCGGGTCGTAGCTCTCCACCGACGTCGCCACGCCCGCCTCGGCCAGGCCCGCCACCACCGGCACCAACGCACGCACCTGGTCATCCGGCCCGACCCGCGCCGAGCCCGCCACCACCGACTCGGCCCCGACGTCGACGAACGCGGCGCCCTGCGCGGCCAGCACCGTCCCCCGCCGCACCGCCTGCGCCGTGGAGGGGGACACGCTCTCCCGGTACCAGGAGTCCTGGGACAGGTTGATGACGCCCATGAGTGCGGGCGCGGCGTCGGTGTCGAGCTCGACGTCGCCCACCCGGAACGGGGCGACGGGGTGGTCGAGGTCCTCGGCGTGCTCCGCCGCGAGCGCGGCCAGCTCGCGCAGCGAGATCACGAGCGCGCGGGCCGGGTGTAGCGGGCCATGAGGAAGCTCTCGGCGGTGAGCAGGTGGGCGAGCTCGAAGCGGGCGACCGCCTCGAGACCGTGCGTGCGCGGGGTCTGCGCGGTGCCGGCGAACATGGGCGAGACGGTGATGTCGGCCTCGTCGAGCAGGTCGGCGGCGACGACGGCCTCGAGCAGCGACGGCCCGCCCTCGCAGACGATGCGCCGCAGCCCGGCGTCGGTCAGGGCGCCGAGCAGCGAGGCCGGCTCGAGGTCGGGCAGCACCACGACGGTGGTGTGCTCGCGCGCCGTGGCCAGCGCGGTGGCGTCGGCCGTGGTCGTGGTGAGCACCAGCGGCGGCTGGTCGGACCCGGCCCACACCGGCAGCTCCCACGGCAGGTCGAGCGAGCCCGACACCACGGCGAGGCGCGGCGCGGCCGCCTGCCCCCCCGCGCGGCGCCGGTCGGCGTCGGCCTCGTCGGCGACCATCGGCCCGTACTGCTCCGCGCGCAGCGTCCCCGCCCCGACGAGCACGGCGTCGGCGAGGCGGCGCACCGCGTCGAACACGTCGCGGTCGACCGAGGAGGAGATGGAGTCGCTGAGGCCGTCCGGGCCGGCGGCGGCCCCGTCGAGCGTGGTCACCATCATCGCCCGCACCCACCGGCCCTCGTCCGGCCACGGGTAGGCGTCGAGCACGTCGTCCGGGGAGAGGGAGCGGGCGGGCGTCGGGAAGACCATGTCCACGCCCGCGAACCTACTGCGTGGCCGTCACCAGGCCCCGGAGCGCCAGCGCGTAGCCCTGCACGCCGAACCCGACGACCACCCCCACCGCCACGGCCGACAGGTAGGAGTGGTGCCGGAACTCTTCGCGGGCGTGCACGTTCGAGACGTGCACCTCGACGGTGGGCACCTGCGCCCCGGCGATCGCGTCGCGCAGGCCGATCGAGGTGTGGGTGTAGGACCCGGCGTTGAGCACGACGCCGAGCAGCTCGCCCGAGGCCACCCGTCGGCCCGCCTCGTGGAGCCAGTCGATGAGCTCGCCCTCGTGGTTGGACTGCCGGCACTCCACCGCCACGCCGAGCTCGGCCCCGGTGCGCTCGCACAGCGCCTCGACGTCCGCCAGCGTCGCCGTGCCGTAGACCTCGGGCTGGCGGGTGCCCAGCAGGTTCAGGTTCGGGCCGTTGAGCACGAGCACCGCGCTCATCGCGCACCTCCGTCGTCGCGTCCGATTCGTGGCCCATCCCACCAGACGACCGGGCGGACCGTCCCCCTCCCGTCGGTAGGCTGGTTTACGTGCTCTTGACCCAGGCTGCCGACACCGCCGGGCTGACGGGACTCACCGGGTTCGTCGCCGACCTCATGACCACCCTCGGCGAGGTCGGCGTCGGGGCGCTGACCCTCGCGGAGACCGTGTTCCCGCCCATCCCCAGCGAGGTGGTCCTGCCGCTGGCGGGGTACCTCTCGGCGCGCGGCGACCTCTCGCTCGTCGGCGTCCTCGTGCTGGCCACGGTCGGCTCGGTGCTCGGCGCGCTCGGCCTCTACTGGGCAGGGGCCGCGCTGGGCTACGAACGGGCGACCCGGCTGTTGGCGCGGCTGCCGCTGCTCGACCGGGAGGACGTCGACGCCGCGGCGGACTGGTTCCACCGGCACGGGCCGTCGGCGGTGCTCATCGGCCGCCTGGTGCCGGGGGTGCGCAGCCTGGTCTCGCTGCCCGCCGGGGCTGAGCGGATGCCCGTGCTGCGGTTCACCCTGCTGACCACGCTGGGCAGCCTGGCCTGGAACGCCCTGCTGGTGCTGGCGGGCGCCGCGCTGGGCACCCAGTACGAGCTCGTGGAGCGCTACGCCGGCTGGCTGAACACCGCCGTCTACGCCGCGGCCGGGGCGTTCGTGGTCTGGCTGGTGGTGCGCCGGGTGCGCAAGGCGCGCGCGGCACGGGTTGGATGAGCCCATGAGCACCGCTGACGAGAGCACCGACCGGCCCACCGAGCCCAGCGAGGAGCAGGTCGCCCACCGCGCCGAGCAGCTGCTGCCCGAGGAGCAGGTGGCCGGCAGCGACGACCCGCAGGCGCAGGCCGAGGCCCTGCTCGAGGAGTCCGAGGAGCGCGTCGCCTACGAGTCCGGCGACGAGTAGCGCGCCCGACCTCCCCGCGTTTCGCCCACTCAGCGCGCCCCAGGACGCCCGCAGACCGCGCTGAGTGCGCGGAGCGCGGGACGGCGGGGCCGGGGAGCGCGCGATGTGGGCTAATCGCGAGGTCGCTCAGTGCAGCGTGGCGCCGGTCTTCTCGCGGACCTCGTCCTCGCTGACGCCGGGAGCGCACTCGACGAGGGTGAGCCCGTCGGGGGTCACGTCGATGACGGCGAGGTCGGTGATGATCCGGTCGACGCAGCCCTGCCCGGTCAGCGGCAGGGTGCACACCTCGAGGACCTTGGGCTCCCCGTCGCGCGAGGTGTGGTCCATCATCACGATGACCTTCTCCGCACCGTGCACGAGGTCCATCGCCCCGCCCATCCCCTTGACCATCTTGCCGGGGATCATCCAGTTGGCCAGGTCGCCGGTGGCGCTGACCTGCATGGCCCCGAGCACCGCGACGTCGACGTGCCCGCCGCGGATCATCCCGAAGCTGGCCGAGGACCCGAAGAAGCTGGCCCCGTCGCGGGTGGTGATGGTCTCCTTCCCCGCGTTGATGAGGTCGCCGTCGACGTCCTCGTCGTAGGGGTACGGCCCCACGCCGAGCACGCCGTTCTCCGAGTGCAGCACCACGGTGACGTCGTCCGGGATGTGACCGGGCACCAGGGTCGGCATGCCGATGCCCAGGTTGACGTACTGCCCGTCGTGCAGCTCGGCGGCCACCCGGGCCGCGAGGTCGTCCCTGCTCAGGCTCATCGGGGGGTCACCGTCCGCTTCTCGACGCGCTTGGGGGCGTCCGGCACGTGCACCACGCGCTGGACCATGATCCCGGGGGTGTGCACCTGGGCCGGGTCGAGCTCGCCGGGCTCGACGAGCTCGTCGACCTGGGCGATCGTGACCCGGCCCGCGGAGGCGCAGTCCGGGTTGAAGTTCTGCGAGCTGAGCCGGTAGACGAGGTTGCCGTGCCGGTCGCCCTTCCACGCGCGCACGAAGGCGAAGTCGGTGGTGATGGCCTCCTCCAGGACGTAGCGCCGGTCGCCGAACACCCGCACCTCCTTGGGCGGGCTGGCCACCGCGATGCCCCCGTTGCCGTCGTAGCGCCAAGGCAGACCGCCCTCGGCGACCTGGGTGCCCACCCCGGCCGGGGTGTAGAACGCGGGGATGCCGGCGCCCCCGGCGCGCAGCCGCTCGGCCAGCGTGCCCTGGGGGGTCAGCTCGACCTCCATCTCGCCGCCGAGGTAGCGCCGGGCGAACTCCTTGTTCTCACCGACGTAGGAGCCGATCGTGCGCCGGATGCGACCGGCCGCGAGCAGGATGCCCAGCGCCAGTCCGTCGACGCCGCAGTTGTTGCTCACCGTCTCCAGGTCGGTCGCGCCGTGGGCGTGCAGCGCCTCGATGAGCGCCTCCGGCACCCCGCAGAGCCCGAACCCGCCGACCGCGATCGACGCCCCGTCGGCGACGTCCGCCACCGCCTCGGCCGCCGATGCGACCACCTTGTCCATCATGGTCGGCACTGTAACCCGCGTCGCACGCCCTGAGAACATGCGTGCGCACTGCGCACACGACGTCTTGCCCGGGGCCGCACCGCCGCCTAGTCTCGTTCGCACTGCGTCCGCGCGTGCGCACACCGCACGAACCCCCGACTGAGCCGAGGTCACCGTGCTCCACCTGCCCCCCAGCTACCCGGCCGCGGTGGACACCCACGCGCCGCTCGACTCCCCCGAGTACGGCTCCACGAAGCTCCGCCACCCGAGCGAGGAGCTCGTGGTCACCCCGCAGCGGCTCACCGAGCTGACCGGCCCGGTGTTCGGCCACGACCGGGTGCGCGAGGGCGACGACGACCTCACCCTGGCCCTCGGCGGGGAGGCGCAGGGCCAGCGCATCATCGTCACCGGCCGCGTCCTGGACTCCGACGGCCGCGCCGTGCCCGACACCCTGGTGGAGATCTGGCAGGCCAACGCGGCCGGGCGCTACCGGCACGCCCGCGACTCCTGGCCCGCCCCGCTGGACCCCCACTTCACCGGCCTGGGCCGCGTGGTGACCGACGCGCAGGGCTGGTACCGCTTCACCACCATCAAGCCCGGCGCCTACCCTTGGGGCAACCACGCCAACGCCTGGCGGCCCGCGCACATCCACCTCTCGCTGTTCGGCCGCGCCTTCACCCAGCGGCTCGTCACCCAGATGTACTTCCCCGACGACCCGCTGTTCCCCCAGGACCCCATCTACAACGCGGTGCCGGAGAACGCGCGCCACCGCCTCGTCAGCGCCTACGACCACACCGTGACGCAGGAGAGCTGGGCGCTGGGCTTCCGCTTCGACGTGGTGCTGCGCGGCACCGGCGCCAGCATCTTCGAGGGCGAGGGCGAGCATGCCTGAGCTGACGCCCTCGCAGACCGTCGGACCGTACCTCCACATCGGACTTTCTTGGGACGACGGCGCGGTCGTGGTCCCCGCCGACGCCCCCGGTGCGCTCGAGCTGGCCGTCACCGTGCTCGACGGCGCGGGTGACCCGGTGCCCGATGCGATGGTGGAGACCTGGCAGGCCGACGCCGCCGGGCGCTTCGACCACCCCGACGACCCCCGCGGGGCCGCCGACCCCACCCCGCCCGGTTTCCGCGGCTTCGGCCGCGGGGAGGCCGACGCGACGGGCACCGTGCGCCTGACCACGGTCAAGCCCGGCCCGCTGCCGGCGGAGGAGGGCCGCACCGAGGCCCCGCACGTCGATGTCTCCGTCTTCGCCCGCGGCCTGCTCGACCGCGTCGTCACCCGGCTCTACTTCCCCGACGAGGCCGACGCCAACGCCACCGACCCGCTGCTGGCCTCACTGCCCGCCGACCGCCGCGACCGCCTCGTGGCCACCGCCACCGAGCGCGGGTACGCGCTCACCGTGGCGCTGCAGGGCGCGGCCCAGACCCCGTTCCTGGCCGTGTGAGGGGCGCGCTGCTCGACCCCGTGCTGGGCGGCGCCGAGCTCGGCGCCGCCCTGGGGGACGACGCCTGGGTGAGGGCGCTGCTCGACGTCGAGGCCGCGCTGAGCCGGGCCGCGGCCCGCCACGGCCTCGTCGACCCCGACCACGCCGCCGCGGTCACCGCCACCGCGGCCACGATGGAGGTCGACGTGCCCGCGCTGGGGCGGGCCGCGGCCGCGGCGGGCAACCCGGTGCTCGAGGTGGTGCGGCTGCTGCGCGCCGCGGCCCCCGTCCCCGCCGGGGCCGTGCACCCGGGCGCGACCAGCCAGGACGTGGTCGACACCGCTCTGGTGCTGCTGGTGCGCCGCGCCGCCCCGCTGGTGCTCGCCGACCTCGCCGCCGCCGCCGACGCGGCCGCCGACCTGGCCCGGGACCACCGCGACACCGCCTGCGCCGCACGGACGCTGGGGCAGCAGGCGGTGCCCACCACGGTCGGCGCGCTGGCCGCGGGCTGGTGCACCGGGCTCGACGCGGCCCTGGCCGGGCTGCTGGCCGCCGTGGCGGCCCTGCCCGTCTCCCTCGGCGGGGCCGCAGGCACCCTGGCCGCGCTGCACCCGCACGGGTTCGCCGTGGCCGACGCGCTGGCCGACGAGCTGGGCCTGCCGCGGCAGGCGGTGCCCTGGCACACCGAGCGCCACCGCGTCGTCGCCCTGGCCACCGCGCTGGGGGCCGTGGCCGCGGCGGTGTCCAAGCCCGCCACCGACGTGGTGTGGCTCGCCGGCACCGAGGTGGGCGAGGTGGCCGAGGCGCACCCGGGTGCCTCGTCGGCCATGGCGCACAAGGCCAACCCCGTCGCCGCCGTCACCGCCCGTGCGGCATCCCGCCGCTGCCCCGGGCTGGTCGCCACCGTGCTGGCCAACGCCGACCACGAGCTGGCCCGCGCCACCGGCGGCTGGCACGCCGAGTGGGAGACGGTGACCGACCTGCTCCGCCTCGCCGGCGGGGCCGCCCACCAGCTGCGCACCAGCCTGACCGGGCTGCGCGTGAACCCCGAGCGGTGCGCGGCCAACCTCGCCCTCACCGGCACCCCCGCCCTGAGCGACACCCCGCCCGACACCGGGCACGCCGGGGAGATCGTCGACCGCACCCTGGACGCCCGACCCACCCACCGACTGGAGACACCGTGACCGACGCCGTCATCTGCGAGCCGCTGCGCACCCCCGTCGGGGGGTTCGGCGGCCAGTTCCGCGACGTGCCGGTGCAGGCCCTCGCCGCCACCGTCATCCGGGAGCTGGTGGCGCGCACCGGCATCACCGGCGACGACGTGGACGACGTCATCCTCGGCCAGGCCGGTCCCAACGGCGAGGCCCCCGCGCTGGGGCGGGTCGCCGCGCTCGACGCCGGCCTGGAGATCGGCACCCCCGGCCAGCAGGTGGACCGCCGGTGCGGCTCCGGGCTGCAGGCCGTGCTCAACGCGTGCATGCAGGTGCAGACCGGGGCCAGCGAGCTCGTGCTGGCCGGCGGTGCGGAGTCGATGAGCCAGGCCGAGTACTACACCAGCAAGATCCGCTGGGGCGTGCGCGGACCCGACGCGGGCCTGGTCGACCGGCTCGGCCGCGGCCGGGTCACGGCGGGCGGCGAGCACTTCCCCGTCCCCGGCGGGATGATCGAGACGGCGGAGAACCTGCGCCGCGAGCACGGCATCAGCCGCGAGGACCAGGACGCGCTCGCCCTGGCCTCGCACCGCAAGGCCGCGGCCGCGCGGGACGCCGGACGCTTCACCGACGAGCTCGTCCCGGTGCCCGTCCCGCAGCGCCGGGGCGACCCGCAGCTGGTCGACACCGACGAGCACATCCGCGCCGACACCAGCCTGGAGTCGCTGGGGAAGCTGAAGGCCATCTACGGCCGGGACGACCCGGACTCGACCGTCACCGCGGGCAACGCGTCCGGCCAGAACGACGGTGCGGCCCTCGCGATCGTGACCACCCCGGAGAAGGCGGCCGCCCTGGGCCTGCGCCCGCTGGCCCGCCTCGTCAGCTGGGCCGTGGCCGGGGTCGCCCCCCGCACCATGGGCATCGGTCCCGTGCCCGCCACCGAGGCCGCCCTGGGCCGCGCCGGGTTGAGCATGGACCAGCTCGACCTCGTCGAGCTCAACGAGGCCTTCGCCGCGCAGACCCTGGCCGTGCTGCGCACCTGGGGCCTGGACCCGGAGGACCCGCGGCTGAACCCCAACGGCTCCGGCATCTCCCTGGGCCACCCCGTGGGCGCGACGGGCGGGCGCATCCTGGTCACGCTGCTGCGCGAGCTCGACCGTCGCGAGGGCCGCTACGGCCTGGAGACCATGTGCATCGGCGGCGGCCAGGGGCTGGCGGCGGTGTTCGAGCGGCTCGCGTGACGCCCCCGTCCACCGCCCGGCAGGTCGGCGCCGCGCTGGTCCGCGTCGGCCCGCACGACGGCGCGCACCGGGCCGCGCTGCGCTGCGGCGTCTCCGTCGGCGTGCCGCTGCTCGCGCTCGTGCTCACCGGCCACGTGGGGTGGACGGTGTACGCCGCGTTCGGGGCGTTCGCCTCGGTCTACGGCCGCGACGCCGCGCTGCCGGACCGGGCGGGGATGCAGCTGACGGCGGGCGCCGCGCTGACCGCGGCCGTCGGCCTGGGCGCCACCGTCGCCCTGCTGCCGGGGGCGGCGTGGTGGGCCGTGGTGGTGGCCTCGCTCGTCGCCGTGGCCGGCGCGGTGCTCGCCGACAGCGCCGCGTGGCGCCCGCCGGGCCCGCTGTTCCTGGTGTTCGGCTTCGCCGTCGTCGCCTCCGTCCCCGCCACGGCGGCCGACGTCGGCACGGCCGTGCTCGTGGCCGGGGCGGCCGCCGCGTTCGCCGTCGTCGTGGGCTCGGCCCGGTGGGGGCGCGGGCCCGTCACGCCCCGGCTCGCCGCCCCCGACTGGGCCGGCACGCTGCGCCGCCCGGGCGCGCGGCTGCACCTGCTGCGCTACCTGCTCGCCCCGCTGCTGGCCGGCGGCGCCTCCACCGCGCTCGGGCTGGGCCACGCGTACTGGGCCATGGTCGCGGCGGTGGTGCCGATGGCCGCGCCCGACGTGATCGGGCGCCTGGTGCGGGCCGTCGCCCGCCTCGCCGGCACCGCCGCCGGGCTCGTCGTCGCCGCCGGGCTGCTGGCGCTGCACCCCAGCGGGGTGGCCGTGGTGCTGCTGGTGGTGGTGCTGCAGGTGCTGGCCGAGCTCGTGGTGGTGCGCAACTACGCCCTGGCCCTGGTGGCCATCACCCCGCTGGCTCTGCTGGTCGGGCTGCTGGCCCGGCCCGTGCCCGCCGGCCAGCTGCTCGGCGACCGCGCGCTGGACACCGCGCTCGGCGTCGCCGTGGCGATCGGCCTGACGCTGGTGCTGCGCGACCGCGCCCGGAGCACGCCGTGAGCACCGGCTGGGACACCTCGGGCGGCTTCGAGCTCGGCACCGACGGCGCCACCGTGGTGCTCGCCGGGGTCGACGGCAGCCGCACCTCGTGGCGCGCCGGGGCGTGGGCGGCCGGCCTGGCCCGCCGCCAGGGCGCCCGCCTCGTCGTCGTGCACGTGCAGGCCCCCACCACGCTGGGCTCGCTGGCCGCGCTGACCCCGGGAGCGGGGGCGACGGTGGCGAGCACGGCCGCGGAGATCGCCGACGACATCGGCACCGAGGTCCGCGACGGGGCCGCCCGCCTCGGCCTGGACGTCGACTACCGCGTCGTCGTCGGAGACCCGCTCGCCGAGCTGAGCCGGGTGGCCGACGAGGTGCACGCCGAGCTCGTCGTCGTCGGCGCCTCGGAGTCCGCCGGGCACCGCCTCGTCGGCTCGCTGGCCGCCCGCCTCGTCCGCTCGGGCCGCTGGCCCGTGACCGTCGTCCCCTGAGCCGTGACCCCCGACCCGTGAACCCCGACCCCGTGGAGCAGCCCGTGAGCACCGTGCAGCCCGTGAGCACCGTCCCCGCGCACGACGTCACCGACCCGGCGAGCGCCGGTGCGGACGCGCCCGTCGTCGTCCTGCTCGGCTCGCTCGGCTCCACCCGCGCGATGTGGGACCCGCAGGTGGGCCCGCTGTCCCGGCGCCACCGGGTGGTGCGGGTCGACCTGCCGGGCCACGGCGGCACCGCGCTGCCCGACCACGAGCTCACCGCCGCCGACCTCGGGGCGGCCGTGCTCGCCGTGCTCGACCACCTCGGTGTGGCCCGCGCGCACGTCGTCGGGCTCAGCCTCGGCGGGGTCACCGGGCAGTGGCTGGCGGTGCACGAGCCGACCCGCGTCGCCTCGCTGGCCCTGCTGTGCACCAGCGCCCACTTCGGCGGGGCGACGAGCTGGACCGACCGGGCCGCCGCCGTCCGCGCCGGCGGCACGGCGAGCATCGCCGAGGCCGTGGTCGAGCGGTGGTTCACCCCCGGCCTGGCCGCCCGGGACCCCCGGCTGGTGGCCGACGCCCGGGCCATGGTCGCCGCCACCCCGGACGACGGCTACGCCGCCTGCTGCGAGGTGCTCGCCGCCTGGGACGCCCGTCCCGACCTCGGCCGCATCGCCGTCCCCACCCTGGTGATCGGTGGCAGCGAGGACCCGGCGACCCCGCCGGAGCACCAGCGCGTCATCGCCGACGGGGTCGTCGGGGCACGGCTGGAGGTCGTCGAGGGGGCCGCGCACCTGGCCAACCTCGAGGCCGCCGGGGCCGTCACCGCACTGCTGCTGGAGCACCTGGCAGCGGCGACTGGGGCGTCGCAGCACGACGAGCTGCACCGCGCGGGGATGGCGGTGCGCCGCGCGGTGCTCGGCGACGCCCACGTCGACCGCGCGGTGGCGGCCACCACCGAGCTCACGGCGGGCTTCCAGGACGTCATCACCACCGGCGCCTGGGGCTCGGTGTGGACGCGGCCCGGGCTCGACCGGCGCAGCCGCTCGGTGGTGACGCTGGCCGCGCTGACCGCGCTGGGCATGGAGCACGAGCTGGCCATGCACGTGCGGGCCGCGATCCGCAACGGGCTGACCCCGCTGGAGGTCTCGGAGGTGCTGCTGCACACCAGCGTCTACGCCGGGGTGCCCCGCGGCAACCGGGCGCTGGCCCTGGCGGTGGAGGCCCTCGCGGTGGAGGACCTGGGCGGGGACGGGGCGGCGACGTGACCGGGCCGCGGCCGGACTTCGTGCAGTCGCTGGCCCGCGGGCTGGCCGTCATCCGCAGCTTCGACGCCGAGCACCCCCAGCAGTCGCTCTCCGACGTCGCCCGCACCACGGGGCTGACCCGGGCGGCGGCCCGGCGCTTCCTGCTCACGCTGACCGAGCTGGGCTACGTGCGCAGCGACGGCCGCGGGTTCGCGCTGACCCCCCGGGTGCTGGAGCTGGGGTTCGCCTACCTGTCGAGCCGCTCGCTGCCCGAGGTCGCCGCCCCGCACCTGGAGGCCCTCGTGGAGCAGGTGCACGAGTCCGCGTCGGTCTCGGTGCTCGACGGCGACGACGTGGTCTACGTCGCCCGCGTCCCCACCGCCCGGATCATGACCGTGGCCATCACCATCGGCACCCGCTTCCCCGCCCACGCCACCTCGATGGGCCGGGTGCTGCTGGCCGCGCTGCCCGACGACGAGCTGGCCGCGCGGCTCGAGCGGCTGCCCCGCTCCCCGCGCACCGCCCGCACCACCACCGACCCGCGGGCGTTGCGCCGCACGCTGTCCCGGGTGCGGGCCGAGGGGTACGCGCTGGTCGACCAGGAGCTCGAGGACGGGCTGCGCTCGGTCGCCGTGCCGGTGCACGACGCCGCCGGGGCCGTCGTGGCCGCGGCCAACGTCTCCACCCACGCCGCCCGCACCCCCACCGCCGCGCTGCGCCGCGACGTGCTGCCCGTGCTGCGCCGCTGCGGCGAGGCCATCAGCGCCGACCTCGCCGCGGTGGACCCGGTGGGGCGACGTCCCGGGGTGGGCGGGTGAGCCCGCACCGCGAGGTCGAGCGCACCCTCGACGTGGACCGGGGCACCGTGCTGCCGGACCTGGCCGGCCTGCCCGGGGTGGCCTCGGTGGACGAGCCGGTCACCCACGTGCTCGAGGCGACCTACCACGACACGGCCGAGCTCGACCTGGTGCGCCAGCGGACCACCCTGCGGCGGCGCACCGGCGGGGACGACGCGGGCTGGCACCTCAAGGTGCCCAGCGACGACGGGGAGCGCGACGAGCACCACGCCCCCCTCGGCGCCACCACCGACGCGGCCCCCGAGGAGCTGGTGCGCCGCGTGGCCGACCTGACCAGGGGCCGGGCGCTGGTCCCGGTGGTCGCGCTGCGCACCGAGCGCACCGTGCACCGGCTGCGCGACGCCGGGGGCACCGCGCTGGCCGAGGTGTGCGACGACCGGGTCTCGGCCACCGCCCTGCGCACCGGCACCGACCGGGCCTGGCGGGAGTGGGAGGTCGAGCTGGTCGAGGGCGGCACCGACCTGCTCGACGCCGCCGTCGCGCTGCTGCGCGGGGCGGGGGCGCGCGAGGCCGCCGTGACCTCGAAGCTGGCGCGCGCCCTCGGCGACGAGCTCCCCGACCGGCCCCGGGCCCGCTGAGAGCCGACTGAGGACAGGCTCCCTTTTCTGGAACCGTTCCAGGTTTCGTGGTGCACTGGTCGACATGACCGACGTCCAGCCCACACCCGAGCAGGTCGACGCCGCCGAGGCCGGCCGGCCCACCCACGACAGCGAGCCGCACGCCGCGGCCTCCAACGGCAAGCTCAACTGGCTCCGCGCCGGCGTCCTCGGCGCGAACGACGGGATCGTCTCCGTGGCCGGCATCGTCGTCGGGGTCGCCGGCGCCACCACCGAGGTCGGACCCGTGTTCACCGCCGGGCTGGCCGGGCTCGTCGCCGGTGCGGTCTCCATGGCCCTCGGCGAGTACGTCTCCGTCAGCACGCAGCGCGACAGCGAGACCGCGCTGCTGGCCAAGGAGCGCACGGAGCTGGCCGAGACGCCGGAGGAGGAGCTGCGCGAGCTCACCGCCATCTACCGGGCGAAGGGCCTGAGCCCCGAGACCGCCGAGCGGGTGGCCACCGAGCTGACCGAGCGCGACGCCCTCGCCGCCCACCTCGACGCCGAGCTCGGCATCGACCCCGAGGACCTGGCCAACCCCGTGCAGGCGGCGCTGGCCTCGGCGGTGGCCTTCACCCTCGGCGCGCTGCTGCCGCTGGTCGCGATCCTGCTGCCGCCGCAGGCCTGGCGGGTGCCGGTCACCGTGGTCGCGGTGCTCCTGGCCCTGGGCATCGCAGGGGCGACCAGCGCACGCATCGGTGGCAGCGCCCCCGGCCGGGCGGTGGCCCGCGTCGTCCTGGGCGGCGCCGCCGGCCTCGCCCTGACCTACGCGATCGGCAGCCTGTTCGGCACCGCGATCGGCTGATCAGGCCAGCTCGGACCACCAGTCGACGACGGGGGTGGCGGGGTCGCGCAGCACCAGGTCGACCCGCTCCCCCGGCCGGGGCACGACGACGGACGCGCCCACCTGCGCCGCCGCGGCCAGCAGCCGGGTGGGGGGCTCGGCCCAGTCGTGGAAGGCCAGGTCGAACGTGGCCCAGTGGATCGGCAGCAGCAGCCGCCCGCCCAGGTCGCCGTGGGCGCGCACCGCGTCCTCGGGGTCGAGGTGGATGTCGGGCCACTGCTCGCCGTAGGCGCCGATGGGCACCAGGGTCAGGTCGAACGGGCCGTGCTGGGCCCCGATCCGGGCGAACGCGGGGTGGTAGCCGGTGTCCCCGCCGAAGAAGACGCGGTGCTGCGGGCCGCTGACCACCCACGACGACCACAACGTGGTGTTGCGGGTGAGGCTGCGGCCCGAGAAGTGCCGCGCCTCGACGCAGGTCAGGGTGAGCCCGGCGACCTCGTGGGCCTGGTCCCAGTCGAGCTCGACGACCCGCTCGGGGGGCACGCCCCAGCCCCGCAGGTGGGCCCCGACCCCGAGCGGCACCACAAACGGGGCGTCCTGGGTGGCCACCAGCGCGCGCACCGTGGCCAGGTCGAGGTGGTCGTAGTGGTCGTGGGAGATGAGCACCGCGTCCACCGGGGGCAGCGACTCGACCGGGGCGGGCACCGGGTGGATGCGCGAGGGCCCGACGAGCGGCGACGGCGAGCACCGCTCGGAGAACACCGGGTCGACCAGCACCCGGGCGCCGTCGACCTCGAGCACCGCCGTGGCGTGGCCGAACCAGGTGGCGGCCAGGTCGCCAGCGAGCCCGGCGCGGGCCGCCATCTCCACCGGGGCGACGACGGGCACGGGCCGGCTGGGGCGCCCCTCGCCGCGGTGGGCGACCAGGTCGCGGGCCATGCTCGGGCCGCTGCCCGGCGCGGCCGTGGAGCTGGGCACCGTGTTCACGAAACGGCCGTCGCGGAAGTGCGGCGAGCCCGCCGCCACCGCCTCGATCTCCTTCGACCCCGCCCCGATCTGCGTCGGCAGGTCCCAGCCCGCCCGCACCACGACCCCGAGCGGGACGGTGAAGGCCAGCGCCGAGACGGTGCGGGTGACGGTGCGCGCGACGGAGAGGGGGTTCACCGCCCCCACCCTAGGAGCGCGGGGCGCGGCCGGTCCGCCGGGAGGGTGCCGCCCCTAGTAGTCGTCCAGGGCCAGCCGCGCGGCCTGGTCGAGCGCGTTGAGCACGCTGGCGGGGGTGGTGTGGCGGTCGATCGGGTCACCGTGGCGCCACCCGGCGATGGTGACGAACCCGCCCGGCGTGCCACCCGCCTGCAGCCAGCGCACGGCCGCGGTGAGCCGCAGCACGTCGGCGTCGAGGCGGCGGAAGCCCAGCCGCTTGGCGTAGCTGCCCAGCAGCGCCAGCAGTTCGTAGCTCGACATCGGCCCGCCGTGCGAGCCGGGCCACAGCCACGGGTCGTCGGCCAGGGTCTGCAGGTGGGCGTCGAGCACCCGGGCGGTGTGCTCGCCGATGGGCACCAGCCGCTCCCGCCGCCGCGAGCCGGAGCGGACGACGACGCAGCGCTGGGCGATGCCCACGTCGTCGACCTGCAGCTCGAGCAGCTCGTGGGTGTGCATCCCGGTCTCGGACATCAGCCGGATCACGGCCTCGTCGCGGCGCCCGGTGCCCTCGGTGGCGTGCTCGGCGCAGGCCACGACCAGCGCCGCGAGCTGCCCGGTGCGCAGCGGCACGAGCGGGCGGGTGGGCTCCCGCTCCGGGACCACCCACGTCGAGACCTGCTCGCGCGCCCACCGCACCGGTCCGCGGCGCCGGCGGGGCCCGGGCAGGAGCAGGTCGGTGACGAAGACGTCGGGGTCCTCGCCGGGTCCGCCGCGGCGGGGCCCGGTCCGAGTGATCGCCACGTCGGCCTCCAGGGTGTGTCGGATGTGTCAGGTGGGGTGCGTGGGGCACGTGCGTCGCACATCGTGCCCCAGAAGTCTCGAGGAGAGGTCGAGACTCGCCGGGCCCGTCAGGTGAGCCGCGTCTTCTGCACCTTGCCCATGGCGTTGCGGGGCAGCGCGTCGACCACCCGCACCTCGCGGGGGCGCTTGTGCACCGACAGCGACCGGGCCACGAAGTCCACCAGCTCCGCCCCGCTGACCCCGGCCGCCACCACGTGCGCGACGACGCGCTGGCCGAGGTCGTCGTCGGGCACGCCGACCACGGCGGCCTCGGCCACCCCGGGGTGCTCGAGCAGCGCGGCCTCGACCTCCCCGGCGCCGACGCGGTAGCCGCCCGTCTTGATCAGGTCGGTGGAGGCGCGCCCGACGACGCGGTGCACCCCCTCGGCGTCGATCGCGGCGACGTCCCCGGTGCGGAACCAGCCGTCGGCGGTGCGGGCCGCCGCGGTCGCGTCGGGCCGGCCGAGGTAGCCGTCGAACAGGGTGGGTCCGCTGACCTGCAGCTCCCCGATGCTGGCCCCGTCGTGCGGCACGGGCTCGCCGGCCTCGTCGCGCAGCCGGGTGGCGACCCCGGCCACCGGCACGCCGACCACGCCCGGCCGGCGCGGGCCGTCGGCCCGGGCGCTCACGGTGATGAGCGTCTCGGACATGCCGTACCGCTCCACGGGGGCGTGCCCGGTGAGCGCGCGCACCGCCTCGAACACCCGCACGGGCAGGGCGGCGCTGCCGGAGACCAGCAGCCGGGCCGGGGCCAGCGCGGCGGCCGCGGCCGGGTCGGCGGCCACCCGGTTCCACACCGTGGGCACCCCGAACAGCAGCGTCCCCCCGGCACCCACCCCGGCGGCGTACGCCTCGGGTGTCGGCCGGCCGGTGTGGTGCAGCGGGGAGCCGACGCGCAGCGCGCCGAGCACCCCGAGGACGAGGCCGTGGACGTGGAACAGCGGCAGGCCGTGGACCAGCCGGTCCGCCGGGGTCCACGCCCACGCCTCGGCCAGGGCGTCCAGCCCCGCGGCCAGCGCGCCCCGGGAGAGCAGCACGCCCTTGGGCGGGCCGGTCGTGCCGGAGGTGTAGACGACCAGCGCGGTGGCGCCCGCGTCGGGCTCGGGGTGCGAGGTGCCCGAGCGGCGCGCCGGGTCCACCGCGACCACCGGCAGCGCCACGTCGGCCGGGACGTCCTCCCCCGCCGCGGTGAGCCACAGCTGCGCCCCGGAGTCGCGCAGCACGTGGCGGCGCTCGGCCTCGCCCACGTCGGCGGGCACGGGCACCACCGGGACCCCGGCCCGCAGGCACCCGACGACGGCCACCACGGTCTCCAGCGACGCGGTGGCGCGGACCGCGACCCGCGCGGCACCCGCCACCTCGTCGGCCACGGCGGCCGCCGCCGCGGCCAGCTCGGCGCGGCCCAGGCTCCGCGCGACGCCCCGGTCGAGGACGGTCACCGCGTCGGCCAGGTCGGGGTGGGCGGCGTCCAGCGAGCTCAGCAGCACGGCCGCGATGGTGTCAGGGCAGCCGGGCGGCCCGCACCGCGGGCAGGCCGGCCCGGGCGGGGTCGAGCGGCACCGGCGAGGTGAGCACCGCGGGGCCGAGCGCGAGCACGCCGGAGGCGAGCACCTGGCAGCGCAGCCCGCCGCGGCCGCGCAGCCCGTGGTGGGCACCGGGGACGAGGACCGCGTCCAGCCACGCGCACGGGCTGGCGGGACGGCGCCCGCCCAGGGTCACCGGCGGGTGCGCGCCGCAGGTCAGGGTGAAGTCCACGCCGCGCAGCGCGTTGAGGTCGACCCCGCGGACGGCGACCGTGCGCCGGGTGGCGGCCCAGTCGAACGGTGCGGCCCCCAGCTCGGCGGCCACCGCCTCGAGCGCCTCGACGGCCACCAGCGAGACCGAGGCGCCCAGGTGTGCGGCCCGGCCGGCGTAGCGGTCACCCGGAACGCCGACGCCCGCGACCACCTCGACCCGGGTGCGGCGCTCGGCCGCCGCGCCCGGGGGCAGCGGGGCCGCCCCGTCGCGCGGCCGACCGCCGTAGCGGTGCACCGGGGAGACCAGCAGCCCCACGACCTCGACGGGGTAGGTGTGCCCGCTCACGCGCCGTCGAACCGCTCGACGCGGACCTCGCCCGCCCCGGCCCGGGCGGCGGCCGCCTCGACCTGCGCGAGGGTGGCCGCGGCCCGGCTGCAGGGGAACCCGTACCGCGCCTGCACCCGCTCGCTCGCCGTGGTCATGGCCGCCCGGGTGCGGGCCACGAAGTCCGCCACCGGGTACCGGGCGCCGACCTCGAGGTGCTCGGTGACGACGAGGGACGGCGAGTAGCAGGCCTGGGCGGTCCCGTCGGGCCAGCGGACGTGGAACAGCATCTCGGGCACACCCCCCACGGTAGGCACGCCAGGTTGCGCTGAGGTGTCAGGCCCAGCCGGCGCCGAGCGCCGCGCCGACCTGCTCGCACAGCTCCACCACCCGGGCCTGGCTGCGCGCCGGGTCCGGCTCGAGGTCCGACAGCGGGTGCACGGCCACGACCCCGGCGGCGGCGAGCGCGTCCGGGCCCACCTCGCAGCGCCCGCACACCAGCACCACCGGCACCCCGGCGGCGCGGGCGGCCGCGGCCACCCCGGCGGGGGCCTTGCCGCGCAGCGTCTGCGCGTCCACCGAGCCCTCCCCGGTGACGACGACGTCGGCGTCGGCCAGCGCGTCGGCGAACCCGACCAGCTCGAGCACCACGTCGATGCCGGGCCGGCGGGTGGCCCCGAGCACGGCGAGCGCGGCGAACCCGACCCCGCCCGCGGCGCCGGCCCCGGGCTGCGCGACCGAGGCGGGGTCGACCAGCGCGCCCCAGCGGGCCAGCGCGGCGTCGAGCGCGGCCACCTGCTCCGGCGTCGCGCCCTTCTGCGGCCCGTAGACCGCGGCGGCACCCTCCGGGCCGGTCAGGGGGTTGTCGACGTCGGCGGCCAGCACCACCTCGACGTCGCGCCAGCGGGGGTCGAGCCCGGCGAGGTCGACGCTCGCGGCCCCGGCGAGGCCGCCCCCGCCCGGGCCGACGTCGCGGCCGTCCGCGTCGCGGACCCGCGCGCCGAGGCCGACGAGCACCCCGGCCCCGCCGTCGGTGCAGGCGCTGCCGCCGACGCCCTGCACCACGCGGCGCACCCCGGCGGCCA